>PUOZ01000258.1 GCA_003553165.1 Thioalkalivibrio sp. | reverse complement strand
ATCGAGTAGATGTGGATCAGCGCACCGACCCCGGTGACGATCAGCGCCATCACGGCGCTGAGGCGGTCGAGGTAGAAGGACACCTCGAAGACATGTTCACCGACCAGCGCCCAGGTGAAGACGGTCTCGATCAGCGGCTCACCGCCCCCGGCCTCCAGGATCCGCCAGGCCCAGACGGCCACGCCGAAGGCGGCCAGCGGCAGACCCACACCCACGATGTTCACGAAGACCGGCCCCAGCCGGCGGCCGAACAGCCCGTTCACGAGGAAGCCGGCGAGCGGCAGCAGGACGAGCAGGGTCAGAAGTCCGTTCATCGCCCCTTATCCCTTCAGACCGGCGTAGGCGCCGGGATCGAGCGTATGTCCGGTGCGCACCAGCAGCAGCAGGATCGGCACGGCGATCGCAATCTCCGCTGCAGCGACCACGAAGACCAGGAACACCAGGACCGCACCGGCCTCCGCACCGAGCAATTGGGTGAAGACCACGAGGCTCAGAATCACGCCGTTGAGCATCAATTCCAGGAACATCAGCATCACCAGCAGGTTGCGCCGGACGATGACGCCCACCAGTCCGAGGGCGAACAACATGCCCGAGAGCGCGAGCAGAAAGGTGGTGTCATCCACGTTCGTTCCCCCTTTCGGCCTGGGCTGCCGCCACGTCCTGTCCCCGACGACGGATGTCGATCACCGCGCTGGCCGCGATTTCCGCCACCAGCAGCAGCACGGCGGTCAGCGCGAAGTACACCCAGAACTGTTCCATGAAAACGATGGCGAAGGTACCGACACTGAAGGCATCCGGCGGCACGTCCACGGCCGGGAAAGGCTGGCCCCGCAGCAGGCCGTCGACCAGCACCCCCAGGAGCAGCAGCAGTCCTGCCAGGCCAGCCACCAGCAGGGGCGAAAAGCGCTCGGTGAAGGAGCGGTCGCGCACATCCAGGAGCATGATGGCGTAGATCATGAACACCATCACCGCGCCGACGTAGACCAGGACCTGGAATACCGCGATCACGTGCATGCCGAGCTGGGCGTAGATTGCAGCCAGCGACACCATGGTGCCGATCAGCGCCAGCGCCACGCGCATCGGGTGGCGCAGGAAGAACATGGCCACCGCGCCGGTCAGCGCACCCAGCGCGAACACCATCAGGAAGACGGTCTCAATGGTCACTGCGGACCCTCCTTCGGCGGATAGGGCTTCGCCGGATCGCGGGCCGGCTGCCAGGTCAGCAGTTCCTCGCGACCCAACCACATGCCCTGCTCGCGGTCGGGCACCGGCAGCCCGGGAACCTGACGGACCATGCGGATCGCGTCCTCGGGGCAGACCTCGACGCAGAAACCGCAGAAGATGCAGCGTGAGTAGTCGATCTCGAAGCGCTTGGGGTATTTCGGATGCGCCGGGTCGTCGGGGTCGAAACCGGCCTCGATCTCGATCACCCGGGCCGGGCACACGGTCGCGCAGAGGTTGCAGGCGATGCACTGCGGGCGTCCGTCGGGGCGCTGGGTCAGCACGTGCTTGCCGCGGTTGTGCGCGGCGTAGTCGGCGCGGATCTCCTCGGGATAGTAGGCGGTCAGCGCGCCCTTGCCGCCGGTGATCCAGCGCTTCATGTTGCGCAGGAAGACGCCCCCGGTGATCGAAAACCCGCGCAATACCTCGAACAGGTAGAAGCGTTCCCACCAACCGAGGGTCGGCTCGTTCCAGTATTTGCGGCGCCGATCGATGACCTTCTTCATGCGCCGATCCCCTGGATCGCCCACACCGCGACGGCAGTGATGGCGAGGTTGATCAAGGCCAGCGGAAGCAGGAAGCGCCAGGCGAAGCTGAGCAGCTGGTCGTAGCGGAAGCGCGGCAGGGACCAGCGCACCAGGATCAGGAAGCCGCACATGAGGAAGACCTTCACCCAGAACACGGTGATCTGCAGCAGCACCACCAGCACGTGCGGCAGCGCGATCTCGAAGCCGCCGGGCAGCAGGAAGCCGGCGTCGGTCATGTACGGAAGGTTGTAGCCGCCGAGGAACAGCGTGGTGAACAGCGCCGCAATGATCGCGATGTGGATGAACTCCGCGAACATGAACAGGCCCATCTTCATCGCGCTGTATTCGGTGAAGTAACCGGCGATCAGCTCGGACTCTGCCTCGGGCAGGTCGAAGGGAATGCGCTGGTTCTCGGCCTGTGCCGCGACCAGGAACAGGATCGCCGCGAAGGGCTGCAGGAAGATGCCCCAGGCCGGGATGAACCCGAACAGGACGCCGGACTGCTGCTCGACGATGCTGACCAGATTGACCGTCCCGTAGATCAGGATCAGGCCCACCACGGTCAGTCCGATCACCAGTTCGTAGGAGATCATCTGCGAGCCCGCGCGCACCGCGCCCAGGAGCGAAAACTTGTTGTTCGAGGACCAGCCGGCCAGCATCGCACCGATCACCGCGATGCCGCCAAGGGCAAACACGATCAGCAGGCCCGCGTCCAGCGGCGCCACCTGCATCGCGTAGCTCCGGTCCCCGAACCATTCGGAGGTTCCCTCGAACCAGCCGAAAAAGGTACCCGGCACCAGTTCCCCGCCGAAGGGGATCACCGCGAAGACCGCCATCACCGGCACGAAGGCGAACCAGGGCGCGACCGCGTAGGCCATGCGGTCGTAGGAGTTCGGCCGCCAGTCCTCCTTCAGCAGCATCTTCATGCCGTCGGCGAGGCCGTGGAACAGTCCCCACCAGATCAGCTTCACCTGGGTGAAGGGGATGCGCAGGTAGGCACGGTTGGCGCCGATGCGATCGGACATGATCGCCGCCT
>PUOZ01000235.1 GCA_003553165.1 Thioalkalivibrio sp. | reverse complement strand
CGCTCCTGGTGGTGGACGCCTCGCAGGGCGTCGAGGCGCAAAGCGTCGCCAACTGCTACACGGCGATCGATCAGGGTCTGGAAGTGGTGCCGGTGCTGAACAAGATCGACCTGCCGGCCGCAGATCCCGACCGGGTCGCCACCGAAATCGAGGACGTGATCGGGATCGAGGCCGAGAATGCGATCCGGGTCTCGGCCAAGACCGGCGAGGGAATCAGGGATCTGCTGGAGGAGCTGATTCGGCGGATTCCGCCGCCGGAAGGCAGTGCCGACGCGCCGCTGCAGGCGCTGGTCATCGACTCCTGGTACGACAACTACCTCGGTGTGGTAGCGCTGGTGCGGGTCAAGTCCGGACGCCTGTACGCCAAGCGCAGGATCATCGCAATGTCGGTGGGCCGCGCCTACGAGGTCGATCGGGTCGGGGTGTTCACGCCGAAACCGCTGGACAAACCGTTTCTTGAGGTTGGCGAGGTCGGCTATGTCATCGCCAGCATCAAGGACATCACCGGCGCCAAGGTCGGTGATACCTTTACCGACGCGCAGAAGCCGGCCGAGAAGCCGCTTCCCGGTTTCAAGGAGGTCCAGTCCCGGGTCTTTGCCGGTCTGTTCCCGATCAGCGCCGAGGACTTCAACGACCTGCGGGAGGCACTGGACAAGCTGCGCCTGAACGATGCCTCCCTGCAGTTTGAGCCGGAGACGTCCCAGGCGCTGGGCTTCGGCTTCCGCTGCGGCTTCCTCGGCATGCTGCACATGGAGATCGTGCAGGAGCGCCTCGAGCGGGAGTACGGGCTGGACCTGATCTCGACCGCGCCCACCGTGGTCTACGAGGTCGAAAAGACCAGCGGTGAGGTGGTGCCGGTGCACAATCCCTCCGAGCTGCCCCCGTCCAACGAGATCGCCGAGATCCGCGAGCCCATCATCCTGGCCAATATCCTGACACCCCAGGAATTCGTGGGCGCCGTGATGACCCTGTGCGTCGAGAAGCGCGGCGTCCAGGTGAAGATGCAGTACATGGGCCGGCAGGTCGCTCTGGCCTACGAGATGCCGATGTCCGAGGTGGTGATGGATTTCTTCGACCGCCTGAAGTCGGCGACCAAGGGTTATGCCTCCTTCGATTACCAGCCGCTGCGGTTCCAGGCGGCGCCGCTGGTGCGGGTCGATGTCCTGATCAACGGCGAGCGGGTCGACGCGCTGTCGGCCATCCTGCACCGCGACCAGGCCCAGAGCCGGGGGAGGGACCTGACCGAACGCATGTGTGGCATCATCCCCCGGCAGATGTTCGAGGTGGCGATCCAGGCAGCGATCGGTTCCAAGGTCATTGCGCGGTCGACGGTCAAGGCGCTGCGCAAGAACGTGCTCGCAAAGTGCTACGGCGGGGATGTCAGCCGCAAGCGCAAACTGCTGGAAAAGCAGAAGGCCGGCAAACGTCGCATGAAGCAGATCGGGCGTGTCGACGTACCCCAGGAGGCCTTCCTCGCCGTGTTGGGCACGGGCGAAAAGTGACGGCAAAGCGTCTGATGAGCGGCAGCAAGGAAAAGGATCGTTTATGACATTCAGCCTGGAGCTGGTTTTGGTGCTGGCGACGCTGGTAACTGGCGTTATCTGGCTTGCGTGGGTCGTCGCCAGGCGCTGGATGAGCGCTGAACGGCGTGCGGCTCTTCCCTGGTACGTCGACTATTCCCGATCCTTCTTTCCGGTACTGCTGATCGTGCTGGTGCTGCGGTCCTTCATCGCCGAGCCCTTCCGCATCCCCTCCGGTTCGATGATGCCCACCCTGCTGGTCGGCGACTTCATCCTGGTCAACAAGTTTTCCTATGGCGTGCGATTGCCGGTCACGCGCACCGTGATCCTGGAGACGGGCAAGCCGGAACGGGGCGACGTGGCGGTGTTCAAGTATCCCCGCAACCCGGCCGAGGATTACATCAAGCGCGTGGTCGGTCTCCCCGGGGACCGGATCGAATTCCGTGATCGGACGCTGTTCGTGAATGGCGAGCCCCAGAAGACCGAACTGCTTGGGACCTTCGAGGGCGTCGGTTCGGGCCGCATGATGACGGGGGCCAACCATTTCCTGGAGCACCTGGGCGATACCCCCCACGAAATCCTGATGTGGGAGCAAAGCCCGGGTCTGACGGGAACGGTGCGGGTACCCGAAGGCCACTACTTCATGGTTGGTGACAATCGGGACAACAGTAACGACAGCCGGATGTGGGGCTTCGTCTCCGAGGATCTGCTGGTTGGTCGGGCGCTCTTCATTTGGCTGAACTGGGATTACACTGGTGGGCACTGGGATTTCTCCCGGGTCGGTAACCGTATCCAATGACCATGCGTAGGGAGATGGGGGCGATGATGAAATCCAGGCAAAAGGCACGTGGTATGGGCGCGTTCACCGTGATCGTGTTCATTCTGTTCGCGGTGCTGGTCGCGAACTTCTTTCTGACCGTCGGCAAGGACTACCTCCAGTATTTCACGGTGCGCAGCGTCGTCACGGACGTGGCAGCCGCACCGGGCGCTGCCGACCGGACCGACCGGCAGCTCTGGAGCGAGATCGACCGGCGTTTTTCGATCAACTCGGTCTATGACCTGAAGGCGAACGAGGTCATCAGCTTCGCCGAGGACGGTGGCGGCCGTTACATGTTGCTCGAGTACGAGGTGCGGCGTAACTTCTTCGCCAACCTGGATCTGGTCGCCAAGTTCGATCGCCGCGACACGCTGTCGCCTTGACCGGCGCGGTTGCCCTTGTTCCGTCCGGCCGCGGGTCGGCGCATGCTGACGGCCCGCCCGTCGCTGCGATGAGCGCCAGGGACTTTCGAAGCCTCTTGCCCGAGGCACTGCGTGGGGCGCAGTCGCTGGAGCAGGCGCTGACGCACCGCAGTGCGAGTGGCAGGCACAACGAACGCCTGGAATTCCTTGGCGATGCCGTACTGGGGCTCGTGATTGCCGATGCACTCTTCCAACGTCTGCCAGAGGCTCCGGAGGGCGACCTGACCCGGTTGCGGGCTGCGCTGGTCAACCGGGGTTCACTGGCGGAACTCGCCCGCACGGCCGGTATGGAGGGCGCTCTGAACCTCGGGCAGGGCGAGCGCAAGAGCGGCGGCCATCGGCGGGAGTCCATTCTCGCCGATGCACTGGAGGCGCTGATCGGAGCGAGCTACCAGGTCGCGGGATTCGATGCCGCACGCGACTTCGTTCTGCGGCTGTACGCGGATCGGCTCGCGGCTCTGCCCAGCGCCGAGTCCCTGAAGGACCCGAAGACCCGTCTGCAGGAATTCCTGCAGGGACGCGGCCGGGAACTGCCCGAGTATCGGGTGCTGGAGATCTCCGGGCCGGACCACCAGCGGGCGTTCACCGTGGAGGTCTGGCTGCCCAGTGAGTCCTGGGGGCAACGCGGCACCGGTCCCAGTCGCCGCGCGGCGGAGCAAACCGCCGCGGCGGCGGCCCTGAATCGCCTGCAATCGGAGCCAGGCCCATGAGCGAAGTGCAGCAGACCCATTGCGGCCTGGTGGCCCTGGTCGGGCGTCCCAACGTCGGGAAGACCACCCTGCTGAACCGCATGGTCGGGGAAAAGCTGGCTGCGATCACCCGCAAGCCGCATACCACTCGCAACCGCATCCTCGGAATCGTGACCCGGGGTCGGGATCAGACGGTCCTGATCGATACTCCGGGGATCGATGCCGAGCGCAGCCGGCTGATGAACCGCGTGCTGAACCGCACTGCGGTGCAGGCGCTGGGGGATGCCGACATCGTCTGTTTCATCATCGAGGCCGGGCGTTTCGAGGCCGGCGATGCCTTCATTCTGGAGGCCATCCGCGCGGCCGCCCGACCCGCCGTGCTGGTCGTGAACAAGGTGGACCGTGTCGCGGACAAGAGCACACTGCTGCCCTTCCTGGAGGCCCGCGCGGCCGAATTCGACTACCTGGGCATCGTTCCGCTGTCGGGCAAGACCGGCAAGAATCTCGAGGGACTGATCGATGAACTGCGCACGCACCTGCCGGAGGGGCCGTTCCTGTACGACCCCGAGCAGCTGAGCGACCGTCCCGAACGGTTCCGCGCCGAGGAGATGATCCGCGAGGCGCTCCTGGAGCGTCTCGGACAGGAGGTCCCCTACGCGGTGGCCGTGCGCGTCGAGGACTGGGAGGACCGTCCGGGCATCACCCATATCGATGCGCTGATCCTGGTCGAGCGCGACAGCCAGAAGGGCATCGTGATCGGCAAGGGTGGACAGATGCTGAAGCGGATCGGCCAGGCGGCCCGCGAGCAGCTGGAGACCCTGCTCGGGCGCAAGATCATGCTGCGCCTGACCGTCCGCGTCGAGGAAGGCTGGTCGCAGAGCAATCGCGCCTTGCGGGAACTGGGTATCGAAGAGCCCCGGTGACGGCGGATCGGCAAGAGCTGCTCGTTACGGGTTTCGTCCTGCACGCTCGTCCGTTCCGCGAAAACAGCCGGATCCTGGAATTGATCACGCGTGACGCGGGCCGGCTCGCGGTACTGGCGCGCGGGCGGGCCGGCAGCCTCCGTCCCTTCGTGCTGCTCGACCTGGCCTGGCGCGGTCGGGGCGAGTTGCCCAACCTGACGGTCGGGGAAGAGCGGCGGGTCTTCCCGCTGACCGGAAGGGCAATGGTCTGCGCCCTGTACCTGAACGAGCTGGTGCTGCACCTGTTCCCGCGTGATATGCGCGCCGGAGATGCAGTTGCGATTCTGCAGGAGGCCTACCAGGGCCTGCTGGAACCGGGTCGCCCCGAGAACGCGCTGCGCGCCGCCGAGTGGTCCCTGCTGTGCCTCCTGGACTCGGGCCTGGAGCACGTTTCCGGCACGGAACTCGCGTCGGATGCGCACTATCGCTATCAACCCGACGCGGGACTGAGCGAGCCCGTTGCCGCCGGGGCGCCTGGCGCCCTGAGCGGTGCGGCCCTGTTGGCGCTCGCCACGGGCTCCAGGCTGGCCGATAATGACCAGCGCGCCGCGCGTGACTTCATGCGCAGGCTCATCGATCAACACCTCGACGGCCGGGAGATCCAGACCCGGCGTCTTCTCTGACAGGAAAGACCGCATCATGGCAGCAGACGTCCCCCCTGCGCTCCGGCTCGGGGTCAACCTCGATCACATCGCCACCATCCGCCAGGCCCGGCACACTCCGTACCCGGATCTGATGCACGCGGTGCGCCTGGCCGAGGCCAGCGGGGCCGATTCCATCACCCTGCACCTGCGCGAGGACCGCCGCCACATCCAGGACGATGACGTCTTCGGCATCAAGCCGCGTCTGGCCCGGCCACTCAATCTCGAGATGGCGGCGACCGACGGCATGCAGGCCATCGCCCTGAAACTACTGCCGGAGGCCTGCTGCATCGTGCCGGAGCGCCGGGAGGAACTCACCACCGAGGGCGGTCTGGATGCCGCCGGACAGCAGGTTCGCCTGCGCGAGTTCGTGCAGCCTCTGGCCGCTGCCGGGATCGAGGTCTCCCTGTTCATCGAGCCGGATCTGCGCCAGCTCGAGGCCGCGGTCGCCATTGGTGCCCCGGTGGTCGAGCTCCACACCGGCGCTTATGCCAATGCGCCTGACCCGGAGCAACGGGCACGCCTGGTCGAGGGGCTGTTCGAGGCGGCTCGGGTCGGGCACGAGATGGGCCTGGTGATCAACGCCGGACACGGACTCGACTACGACAACGTGCGGCCGATCGCAGCCCATCCCCTGTTTCATGAACTCAATATCGGCCATTCGATCATCGCCCGCGCGCTGTTCACGGGACTGCCCGAGGCGGTCAGTCACATGCGCGGCGTGATGGACGCGGCGCGCCGCGGCGGCGCCTGAACGGGTGAACGGAACCCGTCGATGATTCTCGGGATCGGCACCGATCTGGTCCGCGTGGAGCGCCTGCGCCCCATGCTCGAGCGCCACGGCCCCCGGCTTCTCCAGCGCCTCCTGCATCCTGAGGAACAGGCCCAGTTGCCCTCGGTGCGCCCCGAGGCCTTCGTCGCACGCCGTTTTGCCGCGAAGGAGGCCTTGGCCAAGGCCCTGGGCTGCGGCGTGGGTCGTGACATGGCGCTCGCCGAGGCCTGCGTAACCCATGACGCGGCGGGTCGCCCCGGCTTCGCGTTGAACGGAGCCGCCGCGCGTACCGCCGCCCGTCTGGGCGTGATCCGGATCCATCTCAGTATCAGCGACGAACACGATTATGCCCAGGCCTTTGTCGTCCTCGAGGGCGGGTCCGAAGGGCGAGGTCCGGGCCATCCCGGTTGATCCGGACGTTCCCGCGATTCCGCATCCGGTGGAGTGTGGGAGCCTGCCTCGGCCGTACCGCCTGCGAGTGTCCGGGGCTGACTCCGTCATGAGCGCCACGAATCCCATGGGAGCCGCTATACTCTCGCGCCATGGCTACTGTGAACCCGGAATCCTTTTCCA
Source organism: Thioalkalivibrio sp. (assembly GCA_003553165.1). GTDB lineage: Bacteria > Pseudomonadota > Gammaproteobacteria > Ectothiorhodospirales > Ectothiorhodospiraceae > Thioalkalivibrio. Next base: position 6,444 of record PUOZ01000235.1, on the reverse strand, counting down.
CGCTGGAGCAGTTCGTCGGCAACACCCCCCTGGTGCGCCTGCAGCGCCTTGCTACGGGTCTTGCATCGCCGGTGCTGGTCAAGCTCGAGGGCAACAACCCCGCAGGATCGGTGAAGGACCGGCCGGCGCTCAACATGATCCTGCAGGCAGAGGCCCGCGGCGAGATCCGTCCCGGTGACACTCTGATCGAGGCCACCAGTGGCAACACCGGCATCGCCCTGGCGATGGTGGCGGCGATCAAGGGCTACGGGATGATCCTCATCATGCCCGACAACATGTCCGCGGAGCGTCGGGCCGCGATGAAGGCCTTTGGCGCCGAGATCGTCCTGGTGACCCGCGAGCAGAGCATGGAAGGCGCTCGGGACCTGGCCCAGCAGATGCAGCGCGAGGGCAAGGGCCGGGTGCTCGACCAGTTCGCCAACCCGGACAATTCCGATGCCCACTACCGGGGCACTGGACCGGAGATCTGGCGCGACACCGGTGGCAGGGTCACGCACTTCGTCTCGTCGATGGGGACCACCGGGACCATCATGGGGACCTCCCGCTATCTCAAGGAGCAGAATCCCGGGGTCCAGATCGTCGGGGTGCAGCCCACGGAGGGATCGTCGATTCCTGGCATCCGGCGTTGGCCCAAGGCCTACCTGCCGTCGATCTTCGATCCCTCCCGCGTGGATCGCACGATGGATGTCAGCCAGCAGGAGGCCGAGAACATGATGCGGCGGCTGGCCGTGGAGGAGGGGATCTTCGCCGGCGTGTCCTCCGGTGGCTCGGTGGCCGCCGCGCTCAAGGTCGCCGCGGAGGTCCGCGACGGTCTGGTGGTTGCGATCGTCTGCGACCGGGGCGACCGCTACATCTCCACCGGCGTGTACCCGGCATGATCGGCGGGCCCGTGCTGGTCTTCGATCTGGAGACCGTTCCCGACATCGATGGAGCGCGGCGGCTGCACGACTTCGAGGGGCTGTCGGACAAGGAGGTCGCCGAGGCCCTGTTTGCGCTGCGCCGGATCAAAACCGGGTCCGAGTTCCTCGCCCATCCCCTGCATCGGATCGTCTCGATCGGCGTGCTGTATCAGGGCGGCGATCAGATCAAGCTGTCCGCCTTCGGGCGTGACAGCGAAGACGAGGCGGAACTGCTGCGTCAGTTCTTCGACGTGATCGAGAAACGGACACCGACCCTGGTCAGCTGGAACGGCGGCGGTTTCGATCTGCCGGTGCTGCACTACCGTGCCCTGCTACACGGAGTAAGCGCGCCGCGGTACTGGGATCAGGGCGACGACGACCGCAGCTTCCGCTACAACAACTACCTCGGCCGCTTTCACTGGCGGCACATCGACCTGATGGACGTGCTGGCCGCGTACCAGATGCGGGCCGCCGCGGGGCTGGACACGATCGCCTCGCTGCTGGGGTTTCCGGGGAAGCTGGGCATGGACGGCAGCAAGGTCTGGCCTGCCTGGCGCGACGGGGACCGGGCCAGCATTCATGACTACGTGGAGCACGACGTGCTCAACACCTATCTCGTGTATCTGCGTTTCGAGGTGATGCGCGGAGGCCTGAACCCCGAGGCGCTGGCGCGTCGCGAGACGCAGCTTCGGGACTACCTTGGCGATGCAGGCAGGGCCCATCTGGACGAGTTCCTGGCCGCATGGCGCGGTGCCGGCCCCGCGCCTGGCTCGTCATGAGCATCGACCGCAGCCCGTTCGAACTGCAGATCGACGACCTGACCCTGGACGGGCAGGGTGTGGGCCGGCGCGAGGGCAAGGCCTGCTTCGTCGCGGGTGCGCTGCCCGGCGAGCGCGTGCGTGTGGTGCAGACCGGGCGCAAGCGCAACTTCGATACCGCACAGCTGGAAGCGGTGCTGGAACCTGCCCCGGAGCGGGTGGAGCCGCCCTGCGAATGGTTCGGCGTCTGCGGCGGCTGCCGGCTGATGCACGCGGATGTCGGCTTCCAGCGGCGCCTGAAGGAGCGGAATCTGTTCGAGGCCCTGTCCCGGATCGGTCACGTCACGGTGGAGCGGCGGTTGGCGCCCCTGGTCGGGGATGACCTGGGGTACCGGCGCACGGCTCGTCTGGGCGTCAAATTTGTTGCCAAGAAGGGCGGCACACTGGTCGGTTTTCGCGAACGCGCAGGGCGCTATCTTGCCGACATGTGGGACTGCCAGGTGCTGCATCCGGCGATCGGCGGACGCATCCGGCAACTGCGCCACCTGATCGATGGCCTGGACGCGCGGGAGCGTATCCCCCAGATCGAGGCCGTCGTCGATGACGCCGGTACTGCCGCTCTGGTCTTCCGTCATCTGCAGCCGCTGTCGCAGGCAGACCGGGACCGCCTCGCCGCGTTCGCCGCCGAGGAAGGCCTGCAGGTCTACCTGCAGCCCGGCGGCCCGGACACCGTGCATCCGCTTGCGGGACCGCAGGCACAACTCCGCTATGGGCACCCCGAATTCGGTGTGACCGTGGACTTCGGGCCGCTGGACTTCATCCAGGTGCATGCGGAGATCAACCGGCGCATGGTGCGAAGGGCCATCGATCTGCTGGAACCGGCACCCGATTCCCGCGTGCTGGACCTTTTCTGCGGGCTCGGAAACTTCACGCTGCCGCTGGCGCGTCGGGCCGGGGAGGTCGTTGGGGTCGAGGGAGACGCCCGGATGCTGGAGCGGGCGCGTGCCAATGCCGAGGGGCAGGGCATCCGCAATACCCGCTACGTCCGCGCCGATCTGGAGGGTCAGGGACTGCAGGACACCGCCTGGCTCGGTGAATCCTTCGACCGCGTGCTGCTGGACCCGCCGCGTACCGGCGCGGCCGCCGTGGTTGAGGCCTTGGGTTCCCGTGGGATTCCAAGGCTGCTTTACGTCTCCTGCAACCCCGCCACGCTGGCGCGCGATGCCGAGCGGCTCGTGCATCGCTTCGGCTACCGGCTGGATGCGGCCGGCATCATGGACATGTTCCCGCACACCGCGCACGTGGAATCGATGGCCCTGTTCGTGCGCGATTAGAACGGGCAGGATCCCGCGGCCTCGTGTTTCGTGCCTTCCGAGGTGCGGGTATCATCAAGAACCGACTGCCGGCGGGAAGATCCTGCCGGTTGTGCTGCAGGGAGATCTGAATGCTGGAAATCGTAAAGGCGGGCGGTTGGCTGATGGTGCCGATCCTGCTGTGTTCGGTCATTGCCGTGGCCATCGTGCTGGAGCGCCTCTGGGCCTTGCGGCGTTCGCGGGTGGTGCCCCGCGGCCTCCTGCTGACGGTGTGGGACCAGGCGCGGGGCGCTGACTCCGGCGGCGGCGAGATCCAGCTCCAGCGCCTGCGCGCGCGGTCTCCGCTCGGTCAGGTGCTCGCCGCCGGCCTGGCTGCACAGGACCGTTCCCGGGAAGTGATGAAGGAGACCATCGAGGAGACGGGGCGACGGGTTGCGCACGAACTGGAGCGCTTTCTGAACACACTGGGAACGATTGCGATGATCACGCCGCTGCTGGGCCTGCTGGGCACCGTGGTTGGCATGATCGAGGTCTTCACGGTCATCACCGAGATCGGTGTGGGCAGTCCGCGTGATCTCGCCGGCGGGATTTCCCAGGCCTTGGTGACGACCGCGGCCGGCATTGGCGTGGCGATCCCGACGCTGATCTTCCACCGCTATTTCCGCGGCCGGGTCGATGAACTGGTGCTCGAGATGGAGATGGAGGCCGTGAAGCTCGTTGAGGTGATTCACGGGGAGCGGAGTGCCTCGGGAGTCACCGCGTGAACTTTCGCCGTCCCAGGGCCGACGAGGCGGGAATCAATCTCACGCCCCTGATCGACGTGGTGTTTCTGCTGCTGATCTTCTTCATGGTCTCCACGACCTTCGACCGGCATGCCGATATCCAGCTCCAGTTGCCCGCCGCGGACCGCGAACCGGTCGCGGCGGAACGGGCCTGGATCGACATCCTGGTGGACGCCACCGGCGAATATTACGTGGATGGCAAGGAACTGGTTAACCGGCGCCCGGAAACCCTGGAGCGCGCGCTGGAGCGGGCAATCGGCGACCGGCCGGGCGATCCGGTACTGATCCGGGCGGATGCAAATGCGACCCATCAGTCGGTGGTCACCGCCTTGGATGTGGTGGGACGACTTGGCATCACCGCGGTTTCGATCGCAACCATCGGCCGTACCCCCGATGAGGACTAGGGGCCCGCTGCGGGAGTACGGCTCCGGCTGGTCGGTCTACCGGCGGCTGCTGTCCTATGCCTTCTACTACTGGCCGATTCTGGTGGGCGCCACGATCACCATGATGATCATGGCGGGGACCGAGGCGGGCTTTGCCGCGCTGATGAAGCCGCTGATGGACGAATCCTTCGGTGCCGCGGAGAGCGACCTCGCCCGCTGGATACCGCTGCTTCTGATCCTGCTGTTTGCCGTCCGCGGCGTGGCCGAGTTCGGCGCGACCTACTCGATGCGGTATGTCGGGCGTCAGATCGTCAAGCGGCTGCGCAGGGAGTTGTTCGAGCGTCTGCTGGTGATGCCAGTGCAGCGGTTTCAGCACCAGTCCAGCGGCGAACTGATCTCACGTCTGACCTACAACGTCGAGCAGGTCGCGGGGGCCGCCACCGATGGTTTCAGCGTGCTGGTCAAGGACACCCTGACCGTTCTGGTGCTCCTGGCCTGGATGTTCTATCTGAGCGTGGTCCTGACCCTGACCATCCTGGTGATCGTGCCTCTGGTCGTCCTGGTGGTGAATGTGGTCAGCAAGCAGTTCCGACGCCTGTCGCATCGGATCCAGGGCAACATGAGCGACGTGACCCACGTGACCCAGGAGGTGATCGAAGGTCACCGTGTCGTGCGCATCTTCGGCGGGGAGACCTACGAGCGGGAACGCTTCGAGGGAATCAACGAGGGCAACCGGCGGCTGCACATGCGCATGGAGGGCATCAAGGCGGCGTACGTTCCGATCATCCAGTTCATCGTGGCGCTGGTACTGTCCCTGATCATCTGGATGGCGACCTCCGACATCCTCGGCGAGCAGATCACCGCCGGGACCTTTGTCTCCTTTCTGACCGCAATGCTGCTCCTGCTGACCCCGATCCGCAGGCTCAGCAACATCAACGCAACGCTGCAGCGCGGTATCGCGGCGGGGCAGAACATCTTCGCGGTCCTCGACGAGGTTCCCGAACGTGACGCCGGGCATACTCCGATGGAACGCGCCCGTGGTGCCCTGCGCCTGGAGAACGTGAGTTTTCGCTATGAGCCGGGGGGGCCGGACGTCCTGCGGGATATCGATCTGGACATCCAGCCGGGCGAGAGCGTGGCGCTGGTGGGCCGTTCCGGCAGCGGCAAGACGACCCTGGTGAATCTGCTGCCGCGGTTCTTCCATCCCACCGGGGGCCGCATCCTGCTCGATGGGCACGATATCGAGGACCTGCGCCTGCGTGACCTGCGGCGCCAGATCGCCTATGTCGGCCAGGACGTCACATTGTTCGCCGATACCGTCGCTGCCAACATCGCCTACGGGCGGATCGAGTCCACCGAGGCGGAGGTGCGCGAGGCGGCCGTGGCGGCCCATGCCCTGGAGTTCATCGAACGGTTGCCGGATGGTTTCGACACCCTGATCGGCGAGAACGGGGTGCTGCTTTCCGGTGGCCAGCGGCAACGACTGGCAATCGCCCGAGCCCTGCTGCGCGACGCGCCCCTGCTGATCCTGGACGAGGCGACGTCGGCCCTCGATAACGAGTCCGAGCGCATGGTGCAGGCTGCGCTGAGAACCCTGATGCATACCCGTACCACCGTGATCATCGCCCACCGACTGTCCACCATCGAACATGCGGACCGCATCGTGGTGCTCGATGCCGGCCGGGTGATGGAGGTGGGCCGGCACGCCGACCTGCTGGCCCGCGACGGCATCTACACCCATCTGTACCAGTTGCAGTTCCGTGACGCCGGGGCCGATTAGGCGGTGGCGGATCCTGGATATGGTGCGGGTTTCGGGCCGGTCTGGCGTGCCGTGCTGCGCGACTACCGCCTCGGGGAGGGCAACCGGGCCCGCGCCCGCCTGGGCTTTCTGACGCCGCCCGAGGGCCGGGGCCGTGTGCTCTGGATCAAGGCCGGCGGCAGCCCGGACGCGCTGCGCCTGGGAGTGGAACTGCTCGGCTCGGTGCGCGACCGGCGCCGGGACCTGCGGATCGTGATGACCTTCGAGCGGGACGATCCGGATCTGCTGCGCGCCGTGCTGCGTCCCTGGCAACGGGTGGGCATCGGGTACGGACCCTGCGACCGGCCGCGCGTGGTCACGCGGGTCCTCGCACGTTTCCAGCCCTGTGGCATCATTCTCGCCGAATCGGATCCGCCGCCAAACCTCTTGCGCCGGACGCTGGCGCCGGTGGCAGCGGTCGGAACCGGCCCGGCTTCGGTGCCGGTGGCCGCAGCATGGCCGGTCTCGGGCGCGGCGCGGCGTGATTGGGAGGTGAGCGGATCCGCCGGCG
>PUOZ01000301.1 GCA_003553165.1 Thioalkalivibrio sp. | reverse complement strand
GGCGGTCTTTCGCGAGATTGCCGAGGAACTCGATCGCCATGCCCCCGAGGCCATCCTCGTCATCGCAACCAATCCGGTCGACATCCTGACCTACGTGATGCAGCAGCTCAGCCATCGCGCCCCTCGCCGGGTGATCGGCACGGGTACCATGCTCGACACCTCCCGCTTTCGCGCACTGCTCGGAGACAGCTACGAGGTCAACCCGCGCTCGGTGCACGCCTACATTCTCGGTGAGCACGGTGATTCGGAGGTACCGATCTGGAGCAGCGCCATGATCGGCGGCCTGTCCATCATGCACCACGTGATCAACGGCCGGCGCTTCGAGCCCGAGCCCATGGACGCCCTGTTCCAGCGCGTGCGCAGCGCCGCCTTCGACATCATTTCCCGCAAGGGCTACACGAATACCGCGATCGGCCTGGTCATTGCCTATCTGGTCCGGGTGATCCTCGAAGACCAGCGCAGTGTCCTGCCCGTATCCGTGAACCCCGAGGGCGATTACGGTCAGCGCGACGTGTGCTTCAGCGTGCCCTGTGTCGTGGGGGCTCAGGGCGTGGAGTACCGCCTTCCACCGGAAGCCAACGAGGCCGAGCGGCAGGGACTCGAGTCTTCCGCCGAAATCCTTCGCAAGAGCCTGCACGGCATGACCATCGTGCCTTAGGGAACCACCCTTCCGGATGCGCGTATGGCTCACCCGTCGGAGACCGCAGCAAGCCGTGACCCGGTCGGCATTGGCCTGAAAGGGATACGTAGTGAACGTCTGGTAGAAGCAGACATGGGACAGGTAGTTCTACCCATCGAACAGCAAAGGCGACTAAGTGCCTGTCAAGCCGTCGTGGGGCTGTCGCCGGCGGTTATGCACAAGATGCGTGCAGACGGGAGAAAATTTGAGTTAGGCCTCGTTTCTTCGGGCAACTCACGCGAAAAGATCAACAACGTTTTGTTTTTATTGACTAAATTTAGATTGAGCGTTTTTTGCCCAGTTCGACACAAGTCCTTCCAGGACAGGAGAATGGGGCCAGGAGGCAGCTTCTTTCCACAAACTTATCCACAACTTTTGTGGATAAGTTTGCCGCCCGCTGCAGACCCTCGTTTCCCTACGGAGGGCGTAGAAACCCCCTAGCAGCGTGTCGGACTTGGGCTGCTCCTACTGCGCCGGCGGGAGGAGCGGTGCATTTTTCCCTGATTTCTCGTTACATAGAAGCTCTATGCGCCTCGAAATCATGAAAAACTGCCCTCGCTCTCCCACACGGCTCGCTACGGGCACCCAAGTCCGACAGGCTCCTAGACCTTGGCCGAGAGCCTGGCCCAGGTATCACGGAGGGTGATGGTGCGGTTGAAGACCAGGCGCTCCGGGGCGCTATCTCTGCTGTCGACGCAGAAGTAGCCCTCGCGTTCGAATTGAAAGCTTGCGCCCGCGGGTGCCCCGGCAAGCATGGGCTCCACGATGGCCTTCCGGATGATGAGCGACTCCGGGTTCAGGTCGTCCCGCCAGTCGTGATCCCTGACGGCACCCGGGCTGGCAACCGTAAACAGGCGATCGTAGAGCCGGACTTCGGCGGGAACGCCGTGACTCGCCGAGACCCAGTGAATCACCCCCTTCACCTTGCGGCCTTCCGGATTGGCGCCCAGGGTCAACGGATCGTAGCTGCAGCGCAGTTCGACGACTTCGCCGGCAGCATTCTTGATCGCCCGGTCACAGCGGATGACATAGGCGTTGCGCAGGCGCACCTCGCCGCCGAGCGCGAGCCGTTTGTACTTGCTGTTGGGCGCGACTTCCATGAAGTCGTTGCGGTCGATGTACACCTCGCGGGTGAAGGGGATGAGGCGACTGCCCATGGCCTCGTCCTTGGGATGGTTGGCCGCGATCGTTTCCTCGACCTGTTCTTCCGGGTAGTTCTCGATCACGACCTTCAGTGGGTTGAGCACCGCCATCGCCCGCGGCGCGGTGGCGTCGAGCGCTTCCCGGACCGAGTTCTCCAGCATCGCCATCTCGACCATGCCGTCGGACTTGGTCACCCCGATGCGGTCACAGAAATCCTGCACGGCTTCCGGCGGGTAGCCGCGCCGGCGTATGGCCGCGATGGTGGGCATGCGCGGGTCGTCCCAGCCCTGCACATGGCCTTCCGCAACAAGCTCGGTCAACTTCCGCTTGCTGAGGACGGTGTATTCGAGGTTGAGGCGGCCGAATTCGTACTGCCTCGGTTGCGCCGGAACATCAAGATTCTCCAGGAACCAGTTGTAAAGCGGACGGTGATCCTCGAACTCCAGCGTGCACAACGAGTGTGTGATGCCTTCCAACGCATCGGAGAGGGTGTGGGTGTAGTCGTACATGGGGTAGATCGGCCACGCCTCGCCGGTCTGGTGATGCACCGCGCCGCGGCGGATGCGGTAGAGGGTGGGATCGCGCAGGTTGATGTTCGGCGAAGCCATGTCGATCTTCGCGCGCAGCACGCGCTCGCCATCCTCGAACTCGCCGGCGCGCATACGCCGGAACAGGTCCAGGTTCTCCTCCACCGAGCGCTCCCGGTAGGGGCTGTCGCGGCCCGCCTCGGTGAGTGTCCCGCGGTACTCGCGCATCTGCTCGGCATCGAGATCACAGACGTAGGCCTTGCCGGAGCGGATCAGATCCTCGGCGAAGCCGTACAGTCGGTCGAAGTAGTCGGAGGCGAACAACAGCTCGGTCCAACCGTAGCCGAGCCAGCGCACGTCCTCCTGGATCGCCTCGATGTATTCGACGTTTTCCTTCTCCGGGTTGGTATCGTCGAAACGCAGATTACAGGTGCCGCCATAGTCCTGTGCAATACCGAAGTTGAGGCAGATGGACTTGGCGTGCCCAAGGTGCAGGTAGCCATTCGGCTCCGGCGGAAAACGGGTGGCGACGCGGCCCGCGGTCCGGCCGCTTCTGAGGTCTTCGTCGATGATCTGGCGGATGAAGTTGCTGGCCGCCGCTTCCTTGTTGCTCATGCAGTAAAGTCTTTGTCGCAGGGCCCGGTCGGGCGAGTGCTGGCATTATACCCGCACCGCTTGCGCCGGACATGGCACAATCATTCCTGTGCAGGATGATGATCGCATCGGGCCGGGTTCCCCTGCACGACCTCTTCTTCGCCCCCCACAACACGACAACCGTCCATGATCGAACCCCTTCTGCTGACAGCCGCGCGGATCTCCACCTTCGACCAGCAGCAGTTGCTGACCAACGCCAGCGGCTTCTTCTTTGCCCGCGGCGAGCGTCTGTTCCTGGTCACGAGCCGGCACGTGATGTACGACGAGCCCAGCAAGCATTTCCCGAGCCGGATCGAGATCGAACTGCATATCGACGCGAACAACCTGGCTCGCTCCACGGGATTCTCGATTCCTCTTTACGAGCACGGCAAGAGCCTCTGGCGCCAGGCCCTGGACAAGTCCGGGGAGATCGACGTCGCGGTCATCGAACTGGACCATAACGCTCTGCCCGCCACGACCCACTACAGCGCATTCACGCCGCAGCATCTGCTGAGCCCACAGGATCAGATCGAGGTCGGCACCTCGCTGTTGGTGGTCGGCTTTCCACTGGGTTTCCACGACACGCTGCATCACATGCCGGTGGTCCGTCACGCCGCGGTCGCTTCGTCCTTCGGTCTGCGTTTCCAGGGCGAGGGGTATTTCCTCACCGACGCCCGCACCCACCGCGGTACCAGCGGAGCGCCCGTCGTGATGCGGGTACCAAATCCCGATCCTGCCCATGGTGGACCGCCGTGGCTGCTGCTCGGCGTGCACTCGGCGCGGATCGACGTGGGTACCCGCGATCTGGTGCTGGACGAGGCGCTCGGACTGAACTGCGCCTGGTACGCGGACATCCTGCTGACGCTGACGCAAGCCTGACGGCGCCTCGGCGCCCGATGCGCCCCCCACGGGTCTCGCGCCCACCGATGGCCGCAAGGCAGCGTCGTCCCCGGCAGGTCGGGTTACGCATCGCCAACCCGACCTGCAGAACCGGGCCGAGACTTTGACGTTGGCCCCGTTTCCACGCAGTGCAGCAGCCGGGCCAAGGGGCAGAGCGGCGGAGTTGCCAGGCACAGGTGGATCCGGCCGGCCCGGCACCGACGACAAGGACAGCCACCGTGTCCACGTCCATGCTCAGCCCCGGCCTTCGGCGCGGTACACCTGTTCGCGGGTCGGCGGGAGGACGTTGCAGGTGGCGCGGTTGAACACCACCTGGAAGAGCTGGAGTTCGCCGGCATCGAACGCCGCGATAGATCCGCACAAATACAAGCGCCAGGCACGCACGAAACTTTCGTCGAACATCTCCCGCACCCGGTCGGCATTGCGCTCGTAGCGTTGCAACCAGTGGCGCAGGGTGGCGGCATAATGCAGGCGCAGATTCTCCACATCCAGCACCGAAAGGTTGCGGTGCTCGAAGATCGTCATCATCTCGCGCAGCGAGGGAGGATAGGCGCCGGGAAAGATGCGCTTCTCGATCCAGGCGTTCATCGGACCCATGGCCCGATTACGGCCGATGCTGTGGATCAGGCCCCGGCCGTCGGGTCTGAGCACTCGATCGATGACCTCCGCCATGTCCGGATAATGCTCGGTGCCCACATGCTCGAGCATGCCCACCGAGACGAAGACGTCGCAGTCGTCGCTGACATTGCGATAGTCGTCCTCGATGTACTCGACCCTGCCCTCCAGCCCCTCGGCCCGGGCCCGTTCCCGGGCAAACTGCAATTGTTCACGCGAGATGTTGAAGGCCCTGACACGGGCACCGTAATACCGGGCCATGTGGCGTGCCAGGCCGCCCCAGCCGCAGCCGGCCTCGACCACGGTGTCTCCGGGCTGCAGTTGCAGCTTGCGGCAAACGTGATCGAGCTTGGCCACCTGGGCCTCCTCCAGCGTGGCATCGGGCTGGGGAAAATAGGCGCAGGTGTACTGCATCGCCTCGCGGTCCAGCCACAACTGATAGAAGTCGTTACCGAGATCATAATGGTGGTGTATGTTGCTGCGGGCACCGTCGAGGGTATTGCGCCGGCGGCGCCTCCGGACCCCGTCAGCGAAGCGGTTCCTGAAACCCTTCCCTCGGAACGGTGCCCGCGCTCGGTAGATCGCCTCCAGGAAGGCGACCAGATCGCCCTCGACCTCCAGTTCGCCGCCCATGTAGGCCTCGCCGAAGTACAGGTCCGGATAGGCGAGCAGACGCAGCAGGGTGCTGAGATTGTGGATCCGCACATGGGCCAGCGCGGCTTGGCCCGCGGCAGCCACCTCGGTGCCGTCCCAAAGGCTCAGGCGTACCGGAGGACGGCCCGCGCCCTCATAGAGTTTCTTCAACAGCCAACGGCTCGCAGCACCGGCCTGTGTGCTGCGCAGCGCCCGTGTCCTTGACACGGCCCCGGTGGCTCCCAAATCCTTGTTGTCCGACTGCATGGTCCAATTTCTCCACTCGATTCGGGTGGCGGCCGCGGCCAGGCCAGCGCCTTCCGCCGCGATGCCTGCATCCCCTGAAAGTATAGGCAGAGCAAGCGCATTTTCCCCAACTGCGCGTGGGCGCGCCGCGGGCCCGATGCCCCTTTGCTCGTGGACAAATCCCCCGGAATGAACTATCCGAAAGATATGGATGAGCGGTTCCGTGTGCTGCCTTGTCCTCAAACAAAATAAAAACACGGGTTTGGAGGAGCACCATGATCCAGAATCGAGAAATGACCGGCATCATTTCAGCGCCGCAGCGTCGCTTGGTTACGCAGAAAATGCCCGGGGCCTTCGACGCCCGGGATCGCCGGGAACCGGTCGAGCGCGTGAGTGACACGGGTATGCGTTTTCTGCCGGTCAATGTCTCGGATGCCATGCCGCCAAAGCCGGTCTTCCGCAAAGACCCGGTGCCTGCGCGGGTCGGCGCGGAGTCGGTGATGCTGTACCGGGGCATGACCCTGAAGGCGTTGGGTAGCGAGTGCTCGTTGTCCGCATAGGGCGAGAATCCGGCTTGCCCTCCAACACCAACAGGATTGGAGGCGCGGGACGATGGTCGAATCGGGCAGCACCCGCTCCCCCGTTCCGGCCGGAGCGTTCCCGATGAGCGTTGCCGTGGAACCGCAGATCAGCCCCATTGAGGCTTACGAGCGTTACATCGTGCGCAGCCTGCTGGGTCCGTGGTCCCGCGACCTGGTCGCCCGTGCCGTTCTCATCGAGGGGGGACGCTACCTGGACCTGGCCTGCGGTACCGGAATCGTGGGCCGCACTCTGGGCGAGGAGGTCCTCGGGCCTGGGTGGCTCTGCGGCCTGGACGTCTCCCCCGGAATGCTGGCCAAGGCCGAGTCCCTGAGCGACGGGCTGGAGGAACGGGGCTGGGTTCTGGAGTGGCACGAGGGCTGCGCCTGCTCACTGCCATTCGCCGACCAGGCATTCGATCAGGTGCTCTGCCAACAGGGTCTGCAGTTCTTTCCGGACCCCTCGAAGGCCTTGCGGGAAGTGCAGCGCGTGCTGCGCCCCGGCGGGCGTCTGGTCGCCAGTGTATGGGGCGCCCTGCAGGGCAACCCGTTCTACACAGTGATCGATCATCTCGTGTCCAGACATCTCGCCAAGGGGGCGCTCGCCCGCCCCTTCGCACTCAGTGATACGGAGAAACTCCGTGGCCTTGCACAGGGGGCTGGCCTGCAGGACGTGGGGGTGTGGGCCGTTCCGCTCACGGTCCGTGCGGACGAACCGGAGCGCTTCGCTGCGATGTGCCTGCGCGGAGCCACAGCCGTCTTGCCGGAATTCGCGGCACTTTCGGAGATCCTGCGCCAGGACGTGATGGAACGGATGAACGGAGACCTGGAAGAACTGGTGCGGCCGTTCCGCAAGGGCAATGCACTGGAGTTCGGGACCCTGGCCAATGTGCTTACGGCCCGCGCCTAGTGGACTCGGCAGCATGCCGATCAGGGTCGCGAGTGCAAACCGCCAGGCGCTGATCACGGTGATGCCAGCGGCGTAGCTGATCAGGGCGAACGAAAACAGCGGCACGAGACGGGTGACGAAGACCACCCAGAACAGGAGGCTCTGGGAGCAGCAATACGGCCATCCTGAACCTCCAGTCTCTACGCTGCGCCGCCGTCATGATCCCTGATCCGAGTTTCCCTGGTCGGAAAGGGTGGCCGGGCCGTGCCCGGCCGGCGGCTCGCTGCCACAGCCGAGAACCCGCCATGTCTTTTCCAACTCGGGAATCAACTCAAGGATGTCGGCATAGCGCTGGGCGAGGTACAGGCGTTCCACCAGTGACAGCAGCCCGGCCAGGCGCACGGCCGCCGGAGGCACTTCGGCCAGTGCCGGACGCTGACGCCCCGCCTCCGCCAGGAGGTCTGCGAGCGCGTCGGGTTCCAGAGCGCTCAGCGGCCAGGCCGTGCCCAGCGTTTCCAGACCCCAGCGCCCCCAGTGCAGGGCGATCACGTCATCGCCCGCCGTGGCCAGCGTCTCCGGGTTCAGCTGACGGTTCACGAATACCCACGGCAGACTCCGGACCCGTTCCAGGATGGCCTCGAAATCGGCAAGCAGGTCGTCGATGCGGTCACTCGTGGCGGCGTCGGCCACGAGCCGCACGCGCTCGAAGATCGCCCGGTCGAGACGTTGCCAGAGCAACGGACGCGAGCGCCCGTAGCGCCCGGCGAGCTCTTCGGGCGGTTCCACCGCGATCAATGACCGCCGGAACCGATCTGCCAGCTCCGCGAGATCGACGGCCGCCGCTCCTTCCCCGGCAGGCCCCAGGTCTCCGGAGTCTCCCGCCCCCCCGGAAGCCGACGCAGCGGCAGGATCCACCGAGCGACCGCCATCCTCCAGCGTCGGCTCCAGGCGGGCGGCGACCCTCGCCGTGTCCTCGGGCAGTCGCAGGACATGGCAATGAAGGTCGTCGATCGTGGTGGCGCCAATCCAGCCCGGGGCCGGCAGGCCCGCGGGAGAATCCGCCAGCAGACTGGCCTCGTGGCGCGCCTCCCCGGAACGGTTGGGCCCGAAGACCTTGAGCAGACGCGGCCCGGAATCCTCCATCTCGCAATGGATCGCGACCACGTCCGGCACCCGGGTCTGCCACCACTCGCTACCGCGCACCCGCGCCGGGATGCCCTCCAGTTCGCTCAACACCCTTGGCACCCAGTCCTCGCGGGCGGCAGCGTCCAGCAACGCCCACAGGCCGTCGCCGCGCCCGTGCCGGCGACGCTGAAACACCCGATGATGGAAGAAAAGGGCGTCCAGACGCGGTCGCTCGTGATTCAGGGAGACGAGGCCGGTCACCATTCCTGCCAGCCGGTTCAGCATCTGCCGTGCCAGCAACAGCGCCACGATCGCGGCGAGCAGGCCCGGCGGATCGCGGTACAGATGGTCCGCGACCAGCCATACGAACACCAGCAGAAACCCGAGGCCCGCGATCCCGGGAAGCCACGCGCCGGGAGGGGACAGCAGCTTTTGGCGCAGCGCGCCGCTTAGCCGGCTTCCGAGCATAACCAGCAGCGCGACCAGGAACAGGAACGCCATCAGAAGCCCCAGTACCGCGGGATACAGCAGACCCAGCACGCCCGACCCCAGAAGCACGAACACCAGCCCGGCCGGAATCGCCGCGTAGCGCCGGTAGGCCCGCGTGGCGATCGCGTCCTGGTTCTCGAAGAGAACGACCTTGCGGCTGCGCTCCAGAATCCTGCGCGCCCCGTGGTCGGATCCCAGACGGATCAGTCGCTCCGCCAGGAGGAAGGTCCCGAAGGCCCCCACCGTCGCCAGCGTCAGACCGACGATCAGCGTGTTCCGATCAAGGTCCGCGAGAGCGTCCGGGAAGTAGCGCGGGGTCCGCTCGGAGCCCAGCAGGATCACGACCTTCAGGGGCAGGAAGAAGGCCAGCAGCATCGCCACCTGCGAGAGGAGTGTGGCCAGCACCACGAGGATCGTGCCGCCAGGCGCCACGCGCAGGAACCGACCGCCAAGCTGCGTCGACCAGCGCAACCCTTCGCGGAAACGCGGCAGCAGCGGGGAGACTTCGTTTTCGGGCACGACGCTTGCACCTCCTTCTGGCGCGTCCGGGCACTGGCCGTTGATCTGGAAACGGCAGAAGGTGGCCGCAGGGCACGGCCCCTGAGCCCTGGTTCCTCGTTCCACTCCGCCGGGAGGCCGGGGCCTCAATGCGCGACCGTCACCGCGTCCGGCGCCGACACCACCAGCACACCCAGCTTCCGGAAGCGCCTCAGCAGCCTCTCGCCCTGACGATACAGGGTCTCCTCCTGGTCCAGGCCAAAGTCATCCAGGGTACGGCGGATCTGTTCGTCCCCGGTGCAGCGTTCCTCCTGGACACGCCAGAGGAGTCGGGCACCCAGCGCATTCAACTCCGCAAAGCGTACGCGCTTCGGACCGGCTCGGTATGCCAGCAGGTAGGTTGGATCCTCTCCCGGCTGGTCTGGCTTGAAGTTCTCGCCGATGCGATGCACCGGGAACTCGTAGGCCAGCAGCCGAGCCTCGGGAGCTAGAAGCGGGACCCCCGATAACGGGTCCGAAGCCCGCTTCGTCCGGGCTGAAGGCCTCGCGTTCGGGGCGTTCAGCAGGGTCCTCTCCACCCGCTCGAAGTGCGCCAGTTCCGCCATGAACGGCCGGTCTCCCTCCCGGGGCCTCCGTTCCTCCGCCAGGTAACGGACAAACTCCTCGCCAAACTGGGGAAAATACGGCGTGTGGGAATCGTGATCGCGGTAAAAGTCGCGCACTAGAGGGCCCCACTGCTCCGGACCGACAACCGACTTCAATACCGGAAAACCGGCGCTGAGTAGATTGAGCACATTGTTGTAGAACAGCCGACGATAGATCGCGAGCCTGCGCGGTTCGATGTCCGCTGGCGGCGGGAACCGCTCCGGATCGCGCAGGTGATCGGCCAGCGCCTGCTGCACCTGCTGGAAGTCCAAATCAGGCATATGCCACCTGCTCCCACAAACGCTTCTTCGTGGCGTCCTCAGAGACCCGCGGCGCCTGTTCCTGCAGGGTCCGGATTCGGTCGACCTCCTGCAACAGTTCCTCCAGCGGCGGGAAGTTGAAGTCCCGTTCCAGCAAGGTCGGCACCGGACCCAGGCGCTCGTAGGTGGCCGCCAGCAGCTCCCAAGCCGCCGCCCCGACCGGGCGACCGTGCGTGTCCACCCGCAGGTCCTCGGCCTCCTCCTCGTGACCGGCGAGGTGGATGTACCGCGTACGCTCCAGCGGCAATGCATCCAGAAACGTCACCGGGTCATAACGGTGGTTGATGCTGTTCACCACAATGTTGTTCACGTCCAGAAGCAGATCACAGTCGGCTTCCTCCAGCACCGCCCGAATGAACGTGGCCTCGTCCAACTCGCCGCCCAACGGCGCATAGTAGGACACGTTCTCCAGCGCCAGCCGCCGACCGAGAACCTCCTGTACCTGTCGCACGCGGTCCGCAACGTAATGCACGGCCCCCTCGGTGAACGGGATCGGCATCAGGTCGTACAGATGCCCCCGCGCATCGCCGCAGGCCGACAGGTGCTCGCTATAGTCGTCAATCCCGTGGGTGTCCAGAAACGCCCGCAACGAGCGCAGAAAGTCCAGGTCCAGAGGCCGCGGCCCGCCAATGTCCAGCGACAGCCCGTGACAGACAAACGGATGCGCCTCGGTGTACGAACGAAAGGCGCGACCCAGACGTCCGCCCAGATGCATCCAGTTCTCTGGAGCCGCCTCGAGAAAACCCAGCCGCTCCAGCGCCTCCGGCTGACGAGCGAACGGGCCCAGAAGGGCCCGCCGCAGTCCCAGTCCCGGCCCGCTCACGCGGGCCGGGTGCGCCAGGAGCCGTTCCTCAGCCACCACCGCAGGCACCTTCGCCACAGCTGCCTTCCTCCCCGCTGCTGGTTCCGCCGCAGGTACCCTCGCCACAGCTGCCTTCTTCACCGCCGCTGTTTCCGCCGCAGGTACCCTCGCCACAGCTGCCTTCTTCACCGCCGCTGCTGCTGCCACCGCAGGTGCCCTCGCCGCAGGCACCTTCGGCCACCAGCAGCGCCTCATCGTCGGCCACAGCTTCAAATCCTGGATCCAGGTCCATCGCCGCAAACGCCGGGCTCGCCACCGCGGCACCGGACACACCCGCTGTCAACATCGTCTTGCTGGAAAAAAGTTCGTTTTTCATCGTTTCGTCCTCTTCGGTTGGTCTTGCTTGGTCCACGGGCCAGGCCCGCTTGATTGATGGCTGCCGCATGCAGCCTTGCTTCAACTACCCATCACCTTGCGACGGATGTAGTAGTCCACACTCAGATACCGGCCGCCGCCCCAGAAGAACAGCACCAGTAGCATCACGAAGAACGTCGCGGCCATCTCGATGCCGTTGTTCACGACCACGAAGTTGCCGGTCTCGGTCAGCCAGTTGTAGTTGCCGTGCTCCTGCAGGATCGACTTGGCCCGATCCAGCCGCATCTGCGCTGCCTCGATGCCGGAACAGTTGAACAGGCACATCATTGGATCGGAGATGCGCTGCCAGCCGTGCTCCAGGTGCACCGTGATGGCGGCCACCACCATCGTGATCATCAGCGGAATCGAGAACCAGCGCGTCGCCAGTCCGATCAGCAACGCGATCGCCCCCAGCACCTCGGCATACGCGGACAACAATACCATCAGATAGGGAAGCGGCATCCCCAGACCCCAGTCCGGATTGCCGTACCACATCACGACGTTCTCCTTGGGCAGGAAGCCGTCGAGTTTGTTGGTCCCTGCCATCCAGAAAATCGGTGCCAGGTACAGCCGCAACAGCAACGGCGCCAGGAAGTCCACTGCCCGTGTCGTGTCCAGCAGCCTCTGAGCGCGTACCGCAAGTGCCGTCAGCATTGTTAGATCCTCTTTTTCGTGGCCTGTGACTGCAAAGCCTATGGCCGAGTCCGACGCTTGGGCATACGGATCTTTACGTAGCAGCGGTTACCTGCTCTGCCCCGTCGTCGGCACCGGCAACTCCGCGGGGGTCCTTGCCTGGAGGAAGCCGGGTACCTGGGACAACGCTGGTTTGCGAGCATGGACAGCCCGGCCGACGCTCCCGGACTCGGTCATCAGGCGCCGCGTGGCATCAACCAGATGTCGTCCACCCCGTTCTCGTCTCCAACCTCCATGGGCTCTCTCCAGCTTGGTGTTGCTACCGGGAAAACTGGCTTCAGTCCGTGATCCCTGCCATCGGTAAAAACCCATAGGGTTCTATTTGCGGAGGCCGATTCCGAACGATTCATGCCGCGCTATTGCCTTACCCATACGGAGGATCCCTGCGAGAATCCGCACCATTCCTGTACAGCACGGCTACACGAAGGGGGAAACGGCCCATGAAGGCATCGGATCTGTTCGTTCAGGCATTGGAATCCGAAGGCGTCGAATATCTGTTCGGGATTCCCGGAGAGGAAAACCTGGATCTGCTGGAATCCCTGCGGCAGTCCTCGATCCGGCTGATCCTGACCCGTCACGAACAGGCTGCGGGCTTCATGGCCGCCACCTACGGGCGACTGACCGGACGCACCGGGGTCTGCCTGTCGACCCTCGGCCCTGGCGCGACCAATCTCGTGACGGCAGCGGCCTATGCCCAATTGGGCGCGATGCCGATGCTGATGATCACGGGACAGAAGCCGATCAAGGCCAGCAAGCAAGGCGAATTCCAGATCCTGGACGTGGTCGACATGATGCAGCCCATCACCAAGTACACACGCCAGATCAGCAGCGCTTCCAATATCCCGTCCCGGGTGCGCGAAGCCTTCCGGCGTGCCGAGGACGAACGCCCCGGTGCGGTACACCTGGAACTGCCCGAGGACATCGCGCGGGAGACGACCGACGCCCCGGTGATCCCGCGCAGTCGTTTCGAGACCCCGTGGGCCAGCGAGGGTTCCATCACGGCGGCGGTGGAGATGATCGAAT
>PUOZ01000091.1 GCA_003553165.1 Thioalkalivibrio sp. | reverse complement strand
CGCCCGAGGCCAACCACGGGGTGCGCGCCGCGATCGACGAGGCCCTGCGCTGCAAGGAAGAAGGCGTGAGCCGCGCGATCCTGTTCAATCTCTGCGGCCACGGCAATTTCGACATGCAGGCGTACCGCGATTACCTCGACGGCAAGTTGATGGATCTGGAATACGACGACGGCGAGATCGCGATGGCGCTATCGGGATTGCCTTCGGTCGCCTGAGGCCCCCTGATCCACCAGGCCGGGCGGCAACATCCTGCCGTCCGGCTTTGCCGCCGGCGGCAACGTTCGGGTCGCATGCTCCCCGAACACCGGCATTCGGCGGCCAAACCCGCCGCTGGCACACACCCTGCATGGTCCCGGCTTGGAGACGATACATGCGGGAGTCACCATGCGCGGAAAACTCTATTTCGTACTTTCGGTACTGGGCGCGATTGCAATCGCGGTGCTGCTGGCGGTGAAACTCGGGCTGGCCGGTATCAACCTGCCCGGATTGATCCTGGTGCTCGGCGGCACCTTGCTGGCCTCGGTGATTGGGCATTCGCCGCGGCCCGTGCTGAACCTGCTGCGGCGAGTGCCGGGCCTGTTCAAGGAACAGGAAGAGGCGGACTCCGGCGACCACAAGACCTTCCTGCACGTCGCGGACCGCTATCGGCGCGGCGATGTCCGCGGTGCCGAGCGAGCGGCCATGGCGATCGGGGACCCCTTTCTGCGCGGTGGCACACGGCTGGCACTGGATCCCCACAATGGCGAGGAACTCGGCCGCATGCTGCAGTGGCGCATGCGGCAGCAGAAGGAACAGGCCAGCAAGGACATCCGCATCCTGCGCACCATGGCGACCTTTGCTCCCGCCTTCGGCATGCTCGGCACCCTGCTGGGCCTGGTCGCGCTGCTGGGCGACCTCGGTCAGTCCGGACTGGAGTACATCGGCGTGGCGATGGGCTTTGCGCTGATGAGCACGCTGTACGGCCTGTTGCTGGCGAACCTGTTATTCCGGCCGTTGGCCCTGAAACTCGAGGACCGGTCCCGGAAGCAGCTGATGCACATGAACTTCCTGAGCGACGCGATCATGATGCTGCACGAGCGTCAGCATCCGGTCCTGATCGGTGAGCTGATGCATTCCCTGCAGCCTGAGCCGGCAGCGACCCTTCCGCCGTCTCAGATACATTCCCTTGCCCTCCAGAGAATGCGTGCATGACGAGCCGCGTGCTGGCCCGACAGGACGGATGGAGGGCGCGGGCACCGGCGCCCCCCGGGCCGACCTGGACACAGAAAGCCCGGATCGAATTCGACGAACACGAGTCATCCGGCAGTGACGGCGGCTGGACGGTAGGCTACCTGGACGTGCTTCTGATCCTGGTCACCCTGTTTGCAGCCCTGCTCGGCGCCACCTTTCTGCAAATGGACGGTCTCCGGTCGGCCCTTGCGAGCGAAACCCTGCCGCTGGCAGCGCCGGTCGCGCCGGCGGCTCCGTTGGCGGCGACCCAAACCGGTGAAGATCCCGGACCGGCAGGCAAGCTCGTAACCGCAACCCATGGGGATCCGCGCACCCCGTCCCTATCCGAGCCGGACGCAAACGCGGAACCTGCCCCATCCGCGCCGCCCGCGAGGACGCTGGCGCCCATCGAAGCCGCGGCGATCGACCCGGAGCCCGCTTCCGAAGCCACCGCCCCCTCACCGGCCCCGATCTCGCCTGCCGATGCCGTGAAAACGACGGAACCGGTCACAACGGCGGCAACAACAGCCCCACCCGCCCCAGAAGTCGCAGCGGCACCGGCGACCCCACCCGAATTCCAGGCCTTCATGGACCTGGTGGCCGCCCACGGTGAACGGCAGAATCTGGAACTCATGCTGGACCGGCACCAGCTTCGCCTCGAAGTAGGGAACGACATCCTGTTCCCCTCCGGCACTGCCGAACTCGTCGGCGCCGGACGCAGCCTGCTTGCGGACCTGGCCGACGCGCTTGCTGACGACCGGCTGGAGATCTCCGTGGAAGGCCACACCGACGACGTTCCGATCAACACGACACGCTTTCCTTCCAACTGGGAGCTGTCGTCGCTCCGGGCGACCACCGTGGCGCGGGAATTGATCGACCTGGGAATCCCGGAGCATCGGCTCCGGGTCACCGGCCATGCCGATACACGTCCCCGGGCAGCCAATGATTCTCCCGCCAACCGGGCCCTCAATCGGCGCGTCAGCCTCGTCCTGGGAGTGGCAGAGGCTCCCGTGCTCCAGGAATGAGGCCGCGGACACGGCAGCGACCGCTGCGGGGCATCTCCCCGTTCAGCCGTCTGTGGCGTATCATCGGCAGGCGTTCATGAAACGAGGGATCTGCCAATGAAAATTCAATCCCGATATGGCATCGCCATCCTTTGCCTGATCTTTGCGGCCTCCCTGCCGGCGGTTGTCCAGGCCAGCTGGACCGACCGACTCAAGGGCGCCGTCCCCGGAGCGCCCGCGACACCCAAGCCGATCGAGGAGGAATCCGCTCCGACGCTTGGAGCCGAACATGAACAGCTGGTCGCGGGTCTGAAGGAGGCCCTGGAGACTGCCAGCCGCCGCGCAATCGAGGTCGCGGGCAAAGAGGGTGGCTTCAAGGACAACCCCAACATCCGGATCCCGATGCCCGGCCCGCTCGCAACCGGCAGCGGGATGCTGCGGGGCGTTGGCCTCGGACGCCAGGTGGATGAATTCGAGAACAGCATGAACCGGGCGGCCGAGAAAGCGGCTCCGGAGGCCCAGGAAATCATCATCGAGGCCGTTCGGGACATGAGCATCGAGGATGCCCGCGGAATCCTGGTCGGGCCCGAGGACGGCGCCACTCGGTTCCTGCGCCGCCGGGCCGGGGATCGGATCGCCGAGAGCTTCCGTCCCATCGTCGCCGATTCCATGGAGGAAACGGGCGTGACCAAGGCGTTCACCGGGCTGACCGATCAGGTCGGCACACGCCTGCCCGGCATCAGCACCCTGGATGACCTGGATCTCAACGAATACGTAACCGGCAAGACCCTGGACGGCGTGTTCACCCTGCTGGCCGAGGAAGAGAAAAAGATCCGTCAGGATCCCGTAGCCCGTACCACGGACTTGCTCCGGCAGGTCTTCGGAAACTGAAGGGAGGGCAGGCCGCGCGCTTGCCTTGGCGCGGCCTTGCAGTCAGCCTTCCGCCAGGTGCTCCACGCGGACGCCATCGCCGAGCCGCGCGCGGGCGATGTCGACCAGGTGCCGGTGGTGGGTGAAGAACAGCACCTGGGTCTTTGTCGCCAGCTCGGCCAGCACATCGAAGCCCGCCGACGAACGCTGGTCGTCGAAGTTGATGAACAGGTCGTCGGCCACGAACGGGAGGCCGGGCGCCCGCTCCAGATAGTCCTCGATCGAGGCCACGCGCAGGGCCAGGAACAGCTGGTCCGCGGTACCGGTACTCAGGCCGGGCACGGGCACAGGGTGCCCGTCTGTGCGCAGGCCGGTCAGATGTGGCTCGTCGCGATCGTCGTACTCCACCCGCAGCGCGCTGAACGCCCCCTGGGTGAGCATGGCGAAGATCTCCCCCGCCCGCCCGAGCAGCGGAGCCTGCTTCTCCCGCCGGAAGCGGTCGATCGCCCACTTCAACAGCACCGCCGAACTGCGGGCCCGCACGTACCGTTCCGCCACGATGCCCAACTCCGCCAGGGCCTCCTGGCGAGCCGCGGCTGCGCGTGCGGCGGCATCGTCGCCGCCAATGGCATCGAAGTCCGCGCGCGCCCTTGACCGTTCCTCCACGGCCACGTCCCGCCGCTCGCGCAGCTGGTCCATCTGTTGGCGCAAGGTGTCCTGGCGTGCGGCAATCCGGTCCACGTCCACGGCCGCGCATTCCTGCTCCAGTTCCGCCACACTCAGATCGTCGCCCTCCTGCTCCAGCGCGCACACGGTAGCGTCCAGATCGGTCTGCAGACGGCGCAGTCTGTCGGAACGCGCAATGGCCTCGCGCAGCGCCTCGACCGTTTCCACGCCCGCTGTAACCCGCAAGCGTTCGATCGCCTGGCGGGCCACCCCCAGCGTCGCGTCCAGCTCCGCCATCTCCGACTCCAGCCTGCGAATCTTGGCCTGCCGGTCCTCCTGCAGCTTGTGAGTCTCCCGTGCATCGGCGAGGCGGCGTTCGACCACCACCACGGCCTCGTCGGCCGACCTGCCACGCAGGTCTGGCGCGACCTCGTTCACGAAGGCACCCACAACGCGCTCGAAGTCGGCGACGTCGCCCTGGATCTTGCCGATGCGGTCGTGCCGCAGGCCGTTGATGCGCTGGGCCAGGTCCCGCAGCTCGTCGATCGTGTCGACCAGGCGCGCCAACTCCTGCGGATCAGACTCGGGCGCGAGGCCGAGATCGGTCACCGCCCGGTGCCAGCGATCCTGCCACTCGACCCACGCGGCCCGAGCCCCGGCCTGGTCGCGGCGACGCCGTTCCAGCTCCAGCTCGGCTTCCCGCAGGTCCTGGGCCACCGACTGCCGTTCCCGGGCCGCTTGCTCATAGCCCTGCAACAGATCGACCGCGCGCTCCAGCAACACCGGAAGTGTGTCGCCCTCGATCTCCCCGCGCGGGACCCCCTGCGTCGCCAACTCGGCCAAGAGCAGTTCCCTCGCCTGCATCTCCTCGTGCTGCTGCTCCGTCTGTCTTGCGGACGCGGCATCGCACGCGTCCAGTGCCTGCACCAGTTCTGCGCGCGCATCCAGCCAATGCAGCATCGCATCCGGACCCAGCGGCTCGAATGGTAACGCCGCCCAGAGTTCACGCCATTCCGCCCGCAGCCGCTCGCCCGCCTCGGCGAGCGACGCCGCCCGGCGGCGCAGTGCAGCAAGGGACGCCTCGCACTCTTCGACGCTCCGTGCAAGCTCCGCCAGCCGGCCAAGCGCCTCCGCGTGTTCGAAGCGTTGGTCAGCAATCGCGTCCGCCGCCCGTAGCGCCGGCTCGAAGCTGGCGGCGAGGTCTTCCAGCTCCCGTGCGAACCGCCGTCGGGCGTCCTCCGGAAGTGGAGCCGCCAGGATGTGCCGGCGGCGCACCAGATCCCACAGCGCATCGCGATAGCGCCGAGCCTCTTTCAACTGTTCCCCGGTGATGTTCCCTGCCTCGCCCACGGACCGCTCGAACACCCCGCGCGTGCGGGTCAGATCCTCCTCGGCCGCAGCCACCAGGCGACCCAGCTCGCGCTCGCGCTGCTCCCAGTCCTGGAAACGGTCCCGGTAGCGCTGCACCTCCGCACGGGCCGGCACACGCATGCCTGTGACGGCCTCAGGTGCCCCGACACCGGGCTGCAGGGCTGCATGCAAACGCCGGCGGCGCCGCTGGGATTCGCTGCTCTCGGCCTCGGCGGACCGCAGCCGGCCGGTGACGTCTCCGAGATCGCGCACCGAGCGGACCACGGCAGTCAGTCTGCCGGTCTCCCGCAACGCAGTCATCGCTTCCAGGCGCTCGCGCAGCCGCGCGAGCACGGCCTCCGCGTCCCGCAAGGCAGCACGGCTTCCCGACACACCCGAGGCTGCCTCGCCCCGCTCGGTGAGCAGGGCCCGGACCAGACCGAGCTTGGCCCGCGACGGGATCGCGGCGATCACGGCGTCAACGTCATTCGGCTGCCAGCCGAGTTCGCCGGCCAGCACCAGCAACTCGGCCTCCGCCGTCCCGAGTTCTGCCTGGCGCCGCGGCAGATCCTTTTGCGCCCGGCGGATCTCGATGCGGCGCTCGTGCAGGAGCTGCACATCGTCCCCGCGCAGCAGCAGAGCCGTATCGCTGGACAGGCCCGCGAGCTCTTCCCGCGTCTGCCGCAATTGTCCGTCCAGGGTATCGATGCGCGTCGTGGCCTCGAAGACCCCGCGCTCTGCCTCCCCGAGTTGCTGCGCGGCCGCCTCCGGCAACGGCGCGACGGTTCCGAGGGCTGCGATCGCGGTCTCGAGTTCCTGCTTCCTGCGCACGTCCCGATAGACGCGTCGGATCCGTCCCAGCCGCCGGTCCTCGACGAGCATCCGCTCGTAATCCTCCTCCACCAACGCGCAGGCAGCCTCGGCAGAGGCGCAGGCCGACTTCCGTTCCTGCCACTGGGCCGCGGTCAGCGTGTACTCGCGCAGATCCCGATCCGCCTCCTCCAGGCGCTCTTGCGCTTGCGTGTACTGGCGCTTGCCCGATTTGCGCGCACCCCAAAGACTGTCGGCCTCCGCCTCGAGCGCTGCCAGACGTTGGCGCAGACCGCCGATTCCGGCTCCGGCCGAGAACAGCATCTGGCCAATTTCGTCGCGGGCATCCAGGATCTCACGGCCACCCTCTTCCAGCCGCACGTGATCCAGGCTGAACATGCGGGCGAAGAACGCCCGATCCGCTCCGGACAGGAAGGGCTGGAGCAGGGTCTCGCCTCCCGGGAGCGCAAGATCATCGGTGCCCAGCAGGGTGTCCTTGTTGCCCTTTCGGCGCCGGAACTCCAATGAGGCGTCGCCGTTCTCCAGCACCGCACCAATGCGCATGTCCTTGTAGTCGTGCAGAAAATTGAAATCCGACTGCGCCGGGATTCCGAACAGCAGGTCCTCGATCGCCGCCAGCGCGGTGGATTTCCCCGCCTCGTTGGGGCCGAAGACGATGTGGAGGTCGCAGGCGCCCGCGGGTAGCTGAATCGAGCGACCGGTGAAGCGCCCGTAACGCAGCAG
This sequence comes from Thioalkalivibrio sp., assembly GCA_003553165.1. Classification (GTDB taxonomy): domain Bacteria; phylum Pseudomonadota; class Gammaproteobacteria; order Ectothiorhodospirales; family Ectothiorhodospiraceae; genus Thioalkalivibrio. Next base: position 6,213 of record PUOZ01000091.1, on the reverse strand, counting down.
ATCCAGGCGGCGCAGGCGCACCTCAATCCTCCTCCGCGGTCAACCGCGAGGTCAGGTAGGGAAGCACGCTGGCAACCAGCGCCTGCTGGTTGCCTTCCAGCGCCGCTCTCAGGACCGAGCCCTCCTCGGCATCGGCCCGCACCTCGTGCGGCAGGCGCAGCAGCATCTGCCCCGGGTCCTCCCCCAACTGAGCCAGGAGGTCCGGGTCGCCGCCTGCCTCATTCAGCATCCGCTGCAATTCGCCCAGCGCATCGCTGCGTGCGGCCAGCACGCCCACGTCATCGACCGGCTGCGTCGCCATCTTGACCCGCTCCACCCAGGCCAGGTCTGCGCCCAGCCCGAGTGCGATCGCGCGCGCCTCGGCCAGCAGGTACTCCTCGGCCCCCACCAGCCGCGCGTGCATCGGCGCGCGTCCCTGCAGCACCACCCGGCAGGCCAGCAGGCGTCCCTCAGCCTGGCCGGCCACACTCTCCTCCAACGCGGCGCGGATACATTCCAGCACCTCCGCGACACTGGCGGCGGCATCGAGCGCCACCGGCACCAGGCACCAGCGCACCACGTCGCTGGAGATCATCGCGACCTCGCCAATCTCGCCGTCCTGGACCGAGACCAGGGCGGCTCCCTTGGCCCCCGGCTCGCGGATGTGCCGGCCTTGCAGGTTTCCGGGAAACACCACGTGAGGCCTTCGGTGGAGAATCTGGAACTGATGCACGTGGCCCAGCGCCCAATACGCATAGCCCTTCGCGACCAGGTCCGCCAGCGCGCAGGGCGCGTAGTTCTCGTGCCCCCCCATGCCACCAAGCCCGGTGTGCAGCACGCCGATGTTGAAGGCCCCGACCACGGGCCCGGGGTAGGCAGGAACCAGGTTGTCGCGGATCTCGCGCTGGGAAAAGCTCTGTCCGTGCAGGGCGACGCCGATGTCCTCGAGCAGGAAGGTCTCGGGCGCGCGCGCGCCGAACACGCGGACATTGCCGGGCAGATCCAGCTTCCGCGTGATCTGGCTTTGGGCGTCGTGATTGCCGTGCAACACGAAGACCGGAATGCCGGCCTCTTTCAGGCGGCCCATTTGGGCGGAAAAAAACAGCCCCGTGCGATAGTCGCGCCAGTCGCCGTCGTACAGATCACCGGCGATGACGACGAAGGCCACGCCCTCGGCGATGGCGCGGCCCACCATGACTTCGAAGGCCTCCCGGGTCGCGCTGCGGATCCGTTCGGCCGCGCTGCCTTCCTGCCCGGTCAGCCCCCGCAGCGGGCTGTCCAGGTGAATGTCCGCCGCATGCAGAAAGCGAAAAGAACCCACGCCCCACTCCCTTGTCGTCCGACTCCAAGGCGACGCCACCGTCTGCCGTCTGGCAGAGAGTACCATCCATGACGTGAAAGTCGTGGCCACGCCCGTACCGCCGCCCACGCCGCCAAGGACGGACGGCGTCCTGCACTCCAGCTCATGGAGTGCGGGAGCTGGCTCCCGCTCTCACCGCCAGGTGTGCCGCGCGTCCGAGGTCATGAAAGTCAGGCGGCACCCGGGACCGCGTTCCGGTTCCCTGGAGCCGGCTGCGGCAACAGCGGCGGCAAAGGGCAATGTACGGCCGCGCAAACGGCGCGCAGCAGCTCCGACTCCTGCGGGGTGATCCGCCCGTCGTGGTGCAGCGTCGCCAGAAGCGCCTCCAGGAATAGTGCCTTGGCGACAGGCTCCAGGCGATCGAGTCTTGGCAGGGCCTGGTCCAGCGCCGCCACCCAGTCCTGCGGAGGCGCAAAGGTCATCGACGCCTCCGGCAGCAAGGTGTACAGGCCCTTCAGGTAGGCCCGGCGCGCCGACTCCTCATCGTCATGGCCGTGCATGGCCAGCACCGCCAGCACGGTCGCCGCCTCGGCCTGCACCTCGTGCAGATGCATCGAGCCAAACACGCGCGCACCCGACGGAGCACGCGCTTCCTCCAGATGCAGGGCCAGGTCGCGGCCCAGCGCGTACTCGAACAGGCTGACCTCGCCATCGAGATGGATCAGCACCTCAACGAGCTCGCGGAACGCCTCCAGTTCGGGCGCCGGTCGGCGCTTCAGCGCGGGAAAGGCGATGGCAAGCAGCGGCGCTCGCTGCACCGGGTGCAGCCGTGCGAAATGGGGCAGCAACGCCTCGACCGCCGCCCGCGAGTCGGCCCCGCGGTGCTCCGCGATGCGTTCCAGGTGCGGAGCCGGGGCGCGACCGGCGGCGTCGACCAGTACCGCCAGCACGAGATCGATCGCATGGTCGTGCATGTGCGCGGCATCCGCCAGCGCTTGCGGAAGCTCGGCGCGGAGCAACTCCGCGTAGCGCACGTGGTCGACGCCGGGATTGGCGACACGCCGGGCCATCGACGCGCCCGGTGCATCCGCCTGGGGGCGACTTCCAGCGCCGCTGCCCTCCCCCGCCGGCGTCGTGGCACCCGAAGCAGCGCCCCCGGAGAGGATCGCACCCGCAAGCACCCCTCCGACCGCACCGCCGGGCAGCGCTTCGGTCCCGGGGAGGGAGCCGAGACCGCCGGGGAACCGATCCCGGGCCTCCCGCAACTCCGCCGCTTCCTCCGCTTCCTGTTCTGCCTTGCGCCGCCGCTGCCACCGAACCGCGAGCTCCCGGAGCTGCTCAGGCTGAAAACCCGGGTCCAGGCGCTGGATGCGTTCCATCAACGGTGGATGCGTTGCGAACAGACGGGAATAGCCGACGCCATCGCCAAACAGCATGTGGCTGATCTCCTCGCCGTCTGCCACCGTCAGTTGTGATCCCTGTGCGGTGATGGCGATCTTCTTCAACGCACCGGCCACCGCGGTGTTGTCCCGCGTGAACTGCACGGCCGAGGCGTCCGCCAGATATTCACGCTGGCGCGACAGCCCGGCCTTGATCAGCCGACCGAAGAACACACCGATGGCACCGACCACCGCCACCGCCAATGCCACCATCAGGATCGGCGCCGCGCCCCGGCTGTTACGACCGCCGCGCGCGCCGCGCATCACGGTGCGGGCCAGAATCGAGAGCACCAGGATGCCGAACAGCAGCCCCACCAGGCGGATGTTCAGACGCATGTCGCCATTGAGGATATGACTGAATTCGTGCGCGATCACCCCTTGCAGTTCCGCCCGATTCAACTGCTCGAGGCAGCCGCGGGTGACGCCGATAGCCGCATCGGAAGGCGTGTACCCGGCGGCAAAGGCGTTGATGCCGGGTTCCTGTTCGAGCACATAGACCTCGGGCACCGGGATGCCGGAGGCGATGGCCATTTCCTCGACCACGTTCCGCAGCCGGCGGTAACTGGGGTTGCTGGTGTCGGGAGAGATCAGGCTGCCGCCAAGCTGCTGCGCCACCACGCCCCCGCCCTGGCGCAGGTGGCTGGTTCGTGTCCAGCTGGCCAGCGCGATCAACGCGAGCGTGATCAGCCCGGCGATGACCGCGACCGGGATCACCTCGCCGGCTGTCGGGCCCCGGGCCATGGCCTCGCCGTCGTAGAACGCGATCCAGCCCAAGGCCACGATGCCCGAGACCACGACCACGATCAGCGCGACCGCGATCGCGAACAGAACCACAAGGCGCTTCGACTGCCCGACCGCGCGGCGCTGCTCGCCGAAGAAATCCATTGCACCAGTCCCTCGCCGTCGGCCCGCCGGCTCAGCCGAAGGTCACCTTCGGCGCCGCGCGCATGGCCTTGTCCTCGATCTCCAGCAATTGTGCCGGGCCGAAATTGAACATGCCGGCGATGAAGTTGTTGGGGACGACCTCGCGTTTGTTGTTGTAGGCCATCACGGCGTCGTTGTAGGCCTGCCGCGCGAAGGCCACCCGGTTCTCCGTGCTGGCGAGTTCCTCGGACAGCTGCATCATGTTCTGGTTGGCCTTCAGGTCCGGGTAGGACTCGGACAGTGCGAACAGACGGCCCAGGGTCTGGGTAAGCTGATTTTCGGCCCCGCCCAACTCCTTCATGGCCTCGGGATTCCCCGGATCGGCCGACGCCGCCTTCAGGCCGCTGACCGCCGCGTTACGGGCCTGCACCACGGCTTCCAGGGTCTCGCGCTCGTGGGCCATATAGCCCTTGGCGGTTTCGACCAGATTGGGAATCAGGTCGTGGCGCCGTGTCAGCTGCACGTCGATCTGCGCGAAGGCGTTCTTGTACTTGTTTCGGGCCAGCACAAGCCCGTTGTAGATACTGAAGACGAAGAACACCAGGGCGATGATGACGCCCAGCACGATCAGCAGTTCCATGGTCGATCCCCCGGCCCGATTTCATGAAGGCGGCGTCATGGTAACCGATTGGCGGGGAATCCCCGAAGCCGTCCGAGGGCGGTTCGGCTGCGTCTCAGGGCGTCCTGCACCGCCGCTATGCACCGGTGCAGTCGAACCATCGTGTTGATGCATCGAGGGTTCGAATCCGGCTTCATCAGACATGAAAAAGAGGCCACAAGGGCCCCTTTCTGGCATCCAGCACAGAGAGAGGGATGGATTCGCCGCTGCGCGGCTCACCCCTTCGGGGCGCCAGCAAAGCTGGCGTCCTACCCCGACGCTGCGCGCCGGGGTAGTCGAACCATCGTGTTGATGCATCGAGGGCTCGAATCCGGCTTCATCAGACATGAAAAAGAGGCCGCAAGGGCCCCTTTTTCATGTCTGGCGGAGAGAGAGGGATTCGAACCCTCGATACGGGATTACCGTATACACACTTTCCAGGCGTGCGCCTTCAACCACTCGGCCACCTCTCCGAAAACCTCGCGCGCAGGGCCGCGGCCCGTGTTCGCGAGGCTGCGCAGGTTAAACCAGAGCATACCAAACCGCAATTACGCGCGTGGAGAAAAAAGCCCTATTTCTCCCGTCCCGAGCCCGGCGGCAGCACACCGGGGAAGACGTGCACATTCCCACCCGGGCTCATGTCGCGGATCCGCGCCATGCCCACCTGCTCCACCTCATCGATGCGGATCACTGCGTGGAGAGGAATGTGGAAACGCTGAACCCCCTCGAATTCATGGCGCAGGCGTTCCTCGCTGGGATCCACCACCACGCGCGAGCGTTCACCGAACAACAGTTCCTCCACCGTTACGAAACCGTAGAGCTGATCCTGGTAGACCTCGCGGGCAAAGATTTCGTACACCTTGCCCTGATTGATAAAGGTCACACGGAAACGCGTTTCGTCAGTCATGCCGTCATCATGCGGGCACACCCCGAAATTGCAAGGGGCTGCGTGCGGTCAACACCGCTCGCGCCCGTTCAGTCGAATACGATGGTCTTGTTGCCGTGGGTCAGCACGCGTCCTTCGAGGTGATAGCGCAGTCCGCGCGCGAGGACCCAGCGCTCGACATCACGGCCCTTGCGGACCAGATCGGCCACCTGATCGTCATGACGGATCCGTGCAACGTCCTGCTCGATGATCGGACCCGCATCCAGGTCCTGGGTCACGTAATGGCAGGTTGCCCCGATCAGCTTCACGCCGCGCGCAAAGGCCTGGTGATAGGGGCGCGCGCCCACGAACGACGGCAGGAAACTATGGTGGATGTTGATCACACGCTCGCGGAATTCCATGCACAGGTCCGGGGGCAGAATCTGCATGTACCGGGCCAGAACGACGGTGTCGGTCTCCAGTTCGCGCAACTGCTCCTGCAGCCGCCCGAAGGCCTCCTCGCGTATCTCCGGCGTCACGGGAATGTGCACAAAGGGGATCCCGTAGCAGGTCGCGACCTCTTCCAGCACGCGATGGTTGGAAATGATCGCCGGAATTTCCATCGGCAACTCGCCCGAGCGCCAGCGTGCCAGCAAGTCCGTCAGGCAGTGCGGCTCCTTGCTCACCAGGATCACAACCCTGGGCCGGGCCTGGGCGCGCATCAGTGACCACTGCATATCGAACTCGGCGGCCAACCCCTCGAACCGCCCGGCCAGGTCGGCATCGCTGCCCTCCGGCAGCGAGAATACCCAGCGCATGAAGAACCAGTGCGCCTCGGTATCGGTATGCTGCGCCGCTTCCGTGATCCACCCCTCGGCATCGGCGATCAGCCGTGCCACACGGGCAACGATACCCATGCGGTCCGGGCAGGAGACGGTCAGGCGGAATTCGGAACGCTCGTTCATCGGCGGGGCTCGCGACATTGCGGGGCAGCGCCGCAGTGTACTTTGGACCAGGGGCCGCTTGAAGGCCCAGCCTGAACGGCAGGGGCGGCAATTCCAGGCCAGAGGCCGGGATCGCGGCTGGAAGCCGCTCCTACGGGGCCTCG
>PUOZ01000146.1 GCA_003553165.1 Thioalkalivibrio sp. | reverse complement strand
TTTGTGACCCACGTCGAAACCATGTCGTCCCCTTGGTACTGGTATGACAGTCTACCGGAATTCCAGTTCCCTGCCATCAGCAATGCGTCCGGCTTGGGTACAATGGCCCCTCATTTTGGGCCGCGGGGACATTTGATGCGAGTTTTCGAGGGGGGCAGGGCCTTGTCGCCCTTCCGAATCCGGCAGCGCGAGGCGCGTCTGAAGGAGCGATTCCCGGAAGTGGGGCGACTGGCGGCGCGTTTCATCTACTTCGTGGAAACGCGTCGGGAGTTGTCGGCCGAAGAGGATGCGCGCCTCGCCGACCTGCTGCTGGGGGAAGGCGATCCCTGGACGACGCCGGAGTTCGAACCCGGGTGGTCCCTGTTCGTGATTCCCCGGATGGGGACCATCAGCCCATGGTCCTCCAAGGCGACCGAGATTGCCTTTCATGCCGGCCTGGAGCCCGCGCTGCGCCGCATCGAACGTGGAATCCACTGGTTCGTCGAAGGGGCTTCCATCAGGGCATTGCCGCTGGATGTGCTGGCTGCCGCCCTGCACGATCGCATGACCGAGACCGTGTTGGCCGATTCCGCCGGGGCGGCCGCGCTGTTTCGCGAGGAGGCGCCGCGGCCCCTGGGCCTGGTGGAGCTGGAGCCGGATGCGGTCGCCGCTCTGGAGGCGGCGAATCGCGAACTCGGGCTGGCTCTGTCCGGCGACGAGATCCTGTACCTGGCCGAGGCCTATCGGTCGATGGCGCGCGCGCCCACCGACGCCGAACTGATGATGTTCGCCCAGGCCAATTCGGAACATTGCCGGCACAAGATCTTCAACGCCAGCTGGGTCCTGGATGGCGAGGTACAGGATCAGACCCTGTTCGGAATGATCCGTCATACCTACAACCAGAACCCCGAGGGCGTACTGTCCGCGTATTGCGACAACGCCTCGGTGATCGAAGGGCACACCGGCACGCGCCTGATTCCCGATGCCGACTCCGGCGCGTACCGCCGGGTCGAGGTCGATCTGCCGATCCTGATGAAGGTGGAGACGCACAATCATCCCACCGCGATCTCGCCATTCCCCGGGGCCGCCACGGGTTCCGGTGGCGAGATCCGCGACGAGGGAGCGACCGGGCGCGGTTCCAAGCCCAAGGCCGGCCTGACCGGGTTCAGCGTGTCCAATCTCCGCATTCCCGACTTTGTGCAGCCCTGGGAGGTCGATTTCGGACGTCCGGCCCGGATCGAGAGCGCGCTGGGCATCATGATCGACGGTCCCATTGGCGGAGCGGCCTTCAACAATGAGTTCGGGCGGCCGGCCCTGGCCGGTTACTTCCGGACCCTGGAGCTGGAGGCGGGGAGCGGCGATGCGCGCATGCTGTTCGGCTATCACAAACCAATCATGATCGCGGGCGGCCTGGGGTCGATACGCCGGGAACACGTACACAAGGAGTCCCTGCCCGGCGGCACCCCCATCATCGTGCTGGGCGGACCGGCGATGCTGATCGGGCTTGGCGGTGGTGCGGCCTCCTCGGTGGCCAGTGGCGCCAGCGCTGAGCAACTCGACTTCGCCTCGGTGCAGCGCGGAAACCCCGAGATGGAGCGCCGTTGCCAGGAGGTGATAGACCGTTGTACCGCCCTGGGTGCCGGAAACCCGATCCTGTCCATTCACGATGTCGGTGCCGGCGGGCTCTCCAATGCGATTCCCGAGATCCTGAACGATGCCGGGCGGGGCGGAGTGATCGAACTGCGCAAAGTGCCGTCAGCGGAGCCAGGGCTATCGCCGCTGGAGCTCTGGTGCAACGAGGCGCAGGAGCGCTACGTCCTGGCGATCGCAGCGGACCGGCTCCCGACGTTTCTTGCGATCGCGGAAAGGGAGCGGGCGCCCTTCGCGGTGGTCGGCGAGGCCACCGATGCGGCGCACCTGCGCGTGGACGACACGCTGCTGGGTGCACCAGCGGTGGACCTGCCAATGTCGGTGCTGCTGGGAAAGACGCCGCGGATGACACGCGTCGACTCCCGACTGCCAGGGCGCGAGACCGGCCTGTCATCACGTGCAGACCTCGCTGATGCCCTTTCTCGCGTGCTGCGTCTGCCCTCGGTGGCGGCCAAGCACTTCCTGATCACCATCGGAGATCGCTCGGTGGGTGGGCTTACCGCGCGCGACCAGATGGTCGGCCCCTGGCAGGTGCCGGTGGCCGATTGCGCCATCACGCTGACCGATTTCGATGCGTTCACCGGCGAGGCGATGGCCATGGGTGAACGGACCCCGTTGGCCATTCTGTCGGCGCCGGCCTCGGGGCGAATGGCCGTCGGCGAGGTCATTACCAATCTCGCCGGAGCCGATATCGCGGATACAGGACAGATCCGGCTCTCCGCGAACTGGATGGCGGCGGCAGGAGTGCCGGGCCAGGACGCGGCCCTGTTCGACACCGTGCGGGCGATTGGCGAGGACCTGTGTCCGCGCCTGGGGATCAGTATCCCGGTGGGCAAGGACTCGCTGTCGATGCGCACGGTCTGGGAACAGGACGGTGCGCCACGGCAGATGATCTCCCCAGTGTCCCTGATCGTCTCGGGGTTCGCCCCGGTCACCGACGTGCGCCGCACCTTGACCCCACTGCCCGATACCGAAGCAGGCGGCCCGCTGTGGCTGATCGACCTCGGTGAGGGGCAGTCGCGGCTGGGCGGTTCCGCATTCGCGCAGGTTCACGGAACGATCGGCCAGTCACCGCCCGACCTGGTGAACGCCGAGCGTTTGCGCGGATTCTTTGGAGTCATTCAGCACCTGAAGACCCGGGGACGGATCACCGCCTATCACGACCGCTCCGACGGCGGCCTGATCGTGACCCTGCTGGAGATGGCCTTCGCCGGGCGCTGTGGTCTGGATATCACCGTGCCCGCGGCTGACGCGGTGCTTCCCTGGTTGTTCAACGAGGAACTGGGCGCTGTGGTGCAACTGGCGCCCGGAGCCGAAACCGAGGTCCGCGAGGCCTTCGCGGCATTGGGTCTGCAGGGGCACGTCCGCCTGGTGGCGACACTGGATCCCTCCGGGGCGGTGCGCGTCCGCCAGGGCGCGACGCTGCTGTTGGACACGGACCGCAGGAGCCTCCAGCACCAGTGGCAGGAAACCAGCTTCCACATGCAACGGCTGCGTGACGAGCCTGATTGCGCCCGCGAAGAACTGGAGCGGGTGGCGGACGACGGCGGGTTGCGGGTCGACCTGACTTTCGCACCGGACGAGGATGTCGCTGCACCCTTCGTGGCGACCGGCCAGCGCCCGCGGGTTGCGATCCTGCGCGAGCAGGGCGTGAATGGCCAGGTCGAAATGGCCGCGGCCTTTGAACGAAGCGGCTTCGAACCCGTCGATGTGCACATGACCGACCTCCTGACCGGTCGTCAAGACCTGGCCCGGTTTCGAGGCCTGGCGGCCTGCGGCGGCTTCTCCTACGGCGATGTGCTGGGTGCAGGCGGCGGCTGGGCGAAGACCATCCTCTTCAATCCAGCGCTTCGCGACGGGTTCCAGGCCTTTTTCGAACGTCCGGAGACTTTCGCGCTCGGTGTCTGCAACGGGTGTCAGATGTTGTCGCACCTGGCGCCGCTGATTCCGGGCGCCGGGCACTGGCCGCGTTTCGTGCGCAACCGCTCGGAGCAGTTCGAGGCCCGCCTGTCGCTGGTGCGAATCGAGGACAGCCCTTCGGTACTCCTCGCCGGCATGGCCGGGTCCATCCTTCCGGTGGTCGTCTCGCATGGGGAAGGGCGGGTGCGCTTTGGGGAGCCACCGGACCTGCAGCGACTGGATACGGCGCGGCAGGTGACACTGCGTTATGTGGAGGCGGACGGAACCCCGGCAACCGTTTATCCGGCCAACCCCAACGGGTCTCCCGAGGGCGTCACCGGCTTCACCAGTAGCGATGGCAGGGTCACGATCATGATGCCGCATCCCGAGCGCGTCTTTCGGACTGTGCAGCACTCCTGGCATCCGAAGTCCTGGGGCGAGGACGGTCCCTGGCTGCGACTGTTTCGTAATGCCCGTAAATGGGTAGGATAGGCTGCGTGATGCGCACAGGGATCGGTGCCGGCACAAACGGCTTCAGGTCCTCCGCCGCGCTCGGGAGGGGACGCGTTTGATCATCTGGATCACTGAGTAGAAGACAGGATTTCATGCCAAAGATACGAGTTTTGATGGTTTGCATGGGTAACATCTGCCGCTCGCCGATGGCCCATGGGGTTTTCGCGGAACGGATACGCGAAGCGGGTCTCGAGCATGCCGTAGAGGTCGATTCCGCGGGAACCCACAGTTATCACGTCGGCGAACCTCCGGACCGGCGGGCCCAGGCGGCGGCCCGTACCCGCGGCTACGAACTGGGCGGGCAGCGGGCGCGGAGATTACAGGCACAGGACTTCCTGGAGTTTGATTACATCCTAGTGATGGACGACGAGAATCTGCGCAGTGCACGCTCCTTGCAGCCAACGGACGGCAAGGCGCGCCTGCATCGTTTTCTGGAGTTCGCCGGCTCCAGGCCGGAACGGGAGGTGCCTGACCCCTACTATGGTGGGTCTCAGGGCTTTGCCACGGTAATGGATCTGGTGGAGGATGCGGCGACCGGGTTTCTGTCGCATTTGCGTGAACGACACAAGCTGTAACGTTTCTCGATTAGCACCCAAGCCCGCAGGTTGTCGGATTGCCGCTGGCGCAAGGGATGCCCCGTGGGAGGCCGGCCTCTGGGCATTGGTTTTCCGCCGTTAGATCGCCGAGAGGCTCGCCTCCCACAAGGGACGGCCAATGCAGGGCAGGGCGTTGCGCACGGGCGGATTCCCTGCGGAGCTTTCGTGATGATCAGGTAAATTTTTGACGACCACGGCGTCGTAAATCGGGGCGCCGCAAAGTCATCGCGAGCTCTGTCGGCGGAATCCCGGCCCGGATACCGAACCTGCGCCGCTGCGGACGCACGGTCTCCAGCAGGCACCGCGCGCAGTGATGGTGACGGGGAATCCCCGCCACCATGCCCCGATCGCGTCTATCCCTGTTCGGCCGTGGAGTCGGGCACCAGGTCGGCAGAGGATTTGGTCGTGGGCTCTTCTGCGGTCTTGGTGGCCTTCTTGCTGCCCGATCCGCGCGCGCGACGGGGACGTGGCTTGCGTGTGGCCTTTGCCGGCTTGTCCCTTTCCGCACCGGAATCGGCACCGGAATCGGCGTCCGGCGCCTCCGTCCCCGGATCCGACGTTGCAGGGTCGGACTCGACTGCAACGGGATCGGCGCTCGAGGGAGGTTCATCGGCCTTTGCCTCCTCCGTTGAGGTCTTCGCCGCTACGCGAGGCTTGCGTGGTCTACGTGCACGCTTCGGCTTGGTCTGGATGATCTCAGCGCCGTCGGTTGCGGCAGCATCACTCGCGTCGTCCGCCGTTGCGATGGCTGACTTCGGTGTCTCTGCCTCTTCGTCTTCGGATCGGGTCGGGCCCGGGGTATCCGCGCGGCCAGGGACGGGAGTTGCTCCAGGCGTCTCCTCGCGCCTGACGTCGGCATTGGCGACGGGCTGCGCTTCAGTGGGCACTTCAGCCGCCGGGTCTTCCATCACCGGCGGTACTCCCACACGATCTTCCCGCTGAGGCCTGGTCTCCGGGGTTTCGGCCGTTTCTTCGGCAGCGATCGGCTCGCGGTCGACGCGACTCGCGTCGGCAGCTCCAGGAGCGTTGGAGGCTTCCTGCTTGGCGGCTTCAGGCTGGGCGTCGTCAGGGGTCCGGGTCGCGTCAGCAGCCGGAGCAGCGCTGGTGGCTGGAATCGAGGCGGCCATGCGCGCAAGGGCGGCGCGCGCCTCCCGTTGGCGGGCCTCCGCGGAGGTCAGCGCTGATTCATCCGTTTTCGCCTGTGCATCGTGGGAACCTGTCGCGTTGACGCGTTCGCTGGCTGTTGCCGGGGAACGCGGCTCTGCGGCTGGGCGTGGTTGCGCATCCGGCGTCACGGCCGCGTTGTCCGCGGTTTGCCCTGTCAAGGTCTCACCATCCTCGCCCTGACGCTCGCCGTCTTCGGAGACGTCGGTATCCTGACCATTTCCTGCACTCCGATTCCTGCTCCGGCGGCGTCCGCCCCGGCGCGAGCGGCGGCTGCGGGTGCGACCGGCGTCCGCCCGTGCAGTATCGTCAGACTCGGGGGCTTCGCCAGAAGTCTTGGACTCGGTCACAGTGTCGCTCTCGACAGGCACGACCTTGTTGGTCGAGGGTCTTTCCGGTCGGGGGGCGCTCTCGGTCACCGTTGCGCTGGATCGCCCGGCACGCGGTTCAACGGGCTGGCGGGCCTCGGTGGCTCCCTTGCGGTCACGTTCACCCCGGCGTCCCCGGGGGCGCTCGCTGGATCCGGATTCCGCGGCGGGGCGGCGCTCGCCACCGCGTTTACGCGGCGTGGGTGCGCTTTCGTCACCGGATTGTTCAGCGGCTGACTGTGCTTCCTCCACATGACGGGTGCCCGGGAAGAGGGACGTCCAGATGCGGGCGAAGAAACCGGGTTGGGCGACGGCCTGCGGCGCAGCCAACGCGACCGGTACCGGCGCGGGTGCTGGGCCGGGTGCTGGGGAGGGTGCGGCCACCACCACTCCCTGTACCAGTGGCCGGTTCGGGCGACTGCGGCGATCGATCTCGGGAAGAGTCTCTTCGCTATCGGTCTCTTCGATGAACTGGTAGGAACTCTTGCCCGCCAACTCGTCCTCCCGACCATCGTCCCTGATCCGCCGTACCTGGTAGTGGGGCGTGAGCAGCTGCGTGCTCGGGACGATGCTCACGTCGACGTCGTGGCGGTCTTCGATATCATTGAGCGACTCCCGCTTCTCGTTGAGCAGGAAGGTGCCCACGTCGACAGGAACCTGGGCCAGCACTAGGCTGGTCTTCTCCTTCATCGCCTCTTCCTCGATCAGGCGAAGGATGGAAAGGGCAAGCGATTCCACGCCGCGGATCTGGCCGTGTCCCTGGCAACGCGGGCAGGTGACGTGACTGGACTCCCCCAGCGATGAACGCAGACGCTGGCGGGACATCTCGAGCAGACCGAATCGACTGATCCGTCCGACCTGCACGCGGGCTCGGTCCATCTCCAGTGCCTTGCGGAGTCGGGTCTCGACCTCACGCTGGTGTTTGTTCGAGCTCATGTCGATGAAATCGATGACGATCAGGCCGCCCAGGTCGCGAATCCTGAGTTGCCGGGCCACTTCCTCGGCGGCTTCGAGATTGGTGTGGAATGCCGTTTCTTCGATGTCCACACCTTTGGTGGACCGGGCTGAGTTGACATCGATCGAAATCAGCGCTTCGGTGTGATCGATGACAAGGGCGCCACCCGAGGGCAGAGCGACATCACGATCGAAGGCGCTTTCGATCTGGCTCTCGATCTGGAACCGGTTGAAAAGCGGCACTGGATCCGTGTAGTGCCGGATCTTGCGCAGGCTGCTTGGCATCACCCTCTCAACGAACTCCAGAGCCTGTCTGAACACGGTCTCGTCGTCGATGACCACTTCACCGACGTCGTTGCGCATGTGGTCACGCAAGGCACGGATGATGACGTTGCTTTCCTGATGGATCAGTGCCGGTGCCTGAGTCTCACCCGAGGCTTCGAGGATGGCAGTCCAGAGCGCGGTCATGTAGTCGAGGTCCCACTGCAATTCCTCGGTGGTGCGGCCAACTCCCGCCGTGCGGGCAATCACGCCCATGCCATCGGGGATCTTGAGATCGGCCAGAGCCTCGCGCAATTCGGCTCGATCCTCTCCCTCGATCCGGCGCGAAACGCCCCCGGCGCGCGGGTTGTTCGGCATCAGAACGAGGTAGCGCCCGGCAAGACTGATGTAGGTGGTGAGGGCTGCGCCCTTGTTGCCGCGTTCCTCCTTTTCCACCTGAATCAGCAGTTGCTGGCCGTCCTTGAGGAACTCGCGGATGGGCTTGTCGGTATCTTCCGGTGCGCCTACGGCGGAGCGGGCGATTTCCTTGAACGGCAGGAAACCGTGGCGCTCGGCACCGAAGTTGACGAAGACCGCTTCAAGACTGGGTTCGACCCGGGTGATCCGGGCCTTGTAGATATTGGCTTTCTTGCGTTCCCGTGAGGGAAGTTCGATATCAAGATCGTAGAGGCGCTGGCCATCGACCATCGCCACGCGCAGCTCTTCCGGCTGCGTGGCATTGATGAGAATCCGTTTCATTCAGTGAACTCGTTTGGGTGTCACCGCCTTCCGGTAAGCACTGCACGCGCAGGGCGCTCCGGGGCCCGGATGCCGGCGAGGCGTGCCGTACGCCGGCATGCGGCGAACAGGCACCCAACAGCCAGGCATCGACCAGAAACAGCACCAGGAGATGCTTGCAGGCGCGCGCCGGGGGAAGACAGGACTGGGTTATCAGGATAGGTATCACTAATCGCTTTCGGCGAGGGCGGGCCGGCCGTGTGGGCCATGCCAGCAGGTAATTCAGGGAGATCGTCGCGGTTAGGTAACGCGACAATCCGGATCACAATTTAGGGCAAAAGCTTCTGACTGGCAAGCGAAAACCATTCGATGGCCGGTGGTTTCAAGATCGCGCAGTCGTTGCGGTAGTGGCGTTCCGGCCGATCCATCCCCGCCAACTCTCGTGTCCCGGCCGCGCGACACCCCGAATGAAGAGAGAGTCAGCGCCTATGGACTGCGGCGGCTTGCCGCCGCTGTGGGGAATTGGGTTGATTCCCTGCGCCGAATAGCAGGGGCAAGCTCCGGCTCTCCAAAGGCGGGAGCGCAGGGGCGGGCGTGGCCGTGACTTTCCGGTTAACGTGGCCGGCACAGTGCGATGAGAAGCCGGCCTTTGCCTCAGCGGAACGCGCTTGGGTCTAGGGATTATTGGGCCGATGTCCCGTTACCCGGTCAGGAGGACTACACTTTGGGAGCGGGAAAGTTTCGCTTCGTACAGCCATGTACGCGCCTCGTCGAAATCTAGGGGGGCGGTACCGGTGGACTTGGCGGGGCTGGATCATGAAACAAGGACTTGCGAAGATGC
The DNA here is from genome assembly GCA_003553165.1 of Thioalkalivibrio sp. Lineage (GTDB taxonomy): Bacteria > Pseudomonadota > Gammaproteobacteria > Ectothiorhodospirales > Ectothiorhodospiraceae > Thioalkalivibrio. The sequence continues at coordinate 3,914 of PUOZ01000146.1, read as the reverse complement.
TTCGCCAGAGGAAGCAGCCCAACGCAGGCGCGACCATGATATGGGGTAAGGGCATGGGTCTGGATGCTGCGAGTGGTCCTGATGGACGTGCATGGGGGTGCAGTCGTGTATTTCACTGATCAGGTGGGGATTCTTTCCCAGTGCCTTTTTCCTGGGGTCGCACCATGGCGGAATGGAGCGCGCAGCCGGGGCACAACATGATCGACATGGTTCAGGATCAGGCTGTGGAAGCCGATGTCCAGATCCTCGTGACCGATGATGACCCGCGGCTGCTCCATAGCCTCCGTGATCTGCTGAGGATGCATGGCTACCGGGTGGACATGGCCTTGGGGGGGCGCAGGGCGCTCGAGATGCTTCATCAGGCCCAGTATGATCTCCTGCTTCTGGATCTCAGCATGCCGGATGTCGACGGGCACGAAGTCATGCGCGTGATGAATGAGCGGAAGATCGCGACCATGACTGTCGTGATCAGCGGCAATACCAGCATCGATGGGGTTGCCACCGCACTGCGCGCTGGAGCCTACGACTACCTCAAGAAGCCCTATGTGCCCGAAGAGTTGCTCGCGACGGTCAACAATGCCGTGCGCAGGAAGCGTCTGGAGGACAGCCATCAGGTCATGCAGGGGCGGCTGAACCGCTCGGAGCGCCTGCACCGGCTGATCGTGAACCACTCGCCGGACATCGTGTATATCCTGGATGCCGCGGGACGGTTCAGTTTCCTGAATGCCACGATCAGCAAGCTTCTTGGCTATGCGCCGGATGAATTGCTCGGTGTCGCTCTGCTGGACATCATGGAGGAGGACCAGCAGGAGAAGGGGCGATACTTCCTGGAACAGGCGCGCCAGCCCTATGACGAGGTGCGGTCGCTCGAGGCGGTGCTCCGGCCCAAGACTCCGTCCCGTTCGCGCCGCCATTTCGAACTCGTGATCTGGCCGATGCATGAAGACGAGCAGCCGCATGAAGACGGCAACCGTTATCGGACCTACGGGACTGCTCGCGATATCACGGACCGCATGGAGGCCGAGGCCTTCATCAGTTTCCAGGCCTACCACGATCTGCTGACCCGGCTTCCGAACCGCGCGCTGTTCAAGGATCGGCTCAGCATCGCCCTGACACAGGCGACTCGGGAGGGGCATCAGCTTGCGGTCATGTTCATCGATCTGGACCGTTTCAAGGTGATCAATGACTCGCTCGGTCATACCTTGGGCGATCGCCTGTTGCAGGCAGTCAGCCAGCGGCTGCAGCACTGTGTGCGGAAGGGCGATACCCTTTCCCGCTTTGGCGGTGATGAATTCACCCTGCTGCTTCCGGAAGTTCGGAACTGGGAAGCGGTTACCCAGGTAGCGGAGAAGATACTGGCGAGTCTGCGGGCACCGTTCAAGCTGGAGGGCCATGAGATCTTCGTTGGTGCCAGTATCGGCATCGCAGTGTTCCCGGCCGCGGGCACAACCATGGATTCATTGATCAGGAACGCCGACATCGCGATGTACCGGGTAAAAAATACCGGGCGGGACGGATTTCAGTTGTTCACACCCGACATGGCGGGCTCCACCAGGCGGCTGCAACTGGAACAGGAGATGCACGGGGGGTTGTTGCGGCGCGAGTTCGATGTCGTGTACCAGGCCCAGGTCGATTCCACCTGTGGCAAAGTGGTCGGTGTCGAAGCACTGGTGCGCTGGAATCATCCCACCCATGGGCGGCTGGAACCTGCTGAATTCGTCTCCATCGCCGAGGAAAGCCGCTTGATTGTCGAGATGGATCGGGCAACTCTGCAACGCGCGGCAAGGGAGTTGAACCTGCATCGGGAAAGCTCTGGCAAAGAGTTGCGCCTGTCCGTGAACATGTCCCCCATCATGGTTTCGCGCGAAGACTTTGTTCAAACGGTGCTCGATACGCTCGCGCAAGAGGGATTGCCGCCGCGGTTGCTGGAAATCGAGATTACGGAAAACCTCCTGCTCAGTGATCGTCAGGATGTGATTGATAAGCTGCACAGGTTGAGCAAGGCTGGAATCCGGATCGCCATCGATGATTTCGGTACCGGATATTCCTCTCTCAGCTACCTTCAGAAACTCCCCATCCACACGATCAAGATCGACCGAAGCTTCACCCGTCAGGTGAAGAGTTGCGAGGAGGGGGCCTGTATCGTAAACGCGATGGTCGCGATGGCACTGGGCCTCAACATGGGCATCGTTGCCGAGGGGGTCGAGACCAGGATCCAGTTGGAATACCTGGGGTCGCTGGGATGCACCCTCGTGCAGGGTTTCCTCTACGGACAGCCGGATACGCTCGAAGCCGTCTGGAACCGCGCACGGAACGGGTATGAGCCGCGTACGAGAGCGGCTAGCTCATAAGACCTGCCCGCAACCGTGGGATAGGGGTCGCGTCATACGTAACCTTGCCCGGCGTGTTCTCCGGCGGCCAGAAATCGGCTAGCATCTTCGGATGAACCAGGGTCGAGGACCGCCGGTACTGACCGTGCCTGCGGCATCGGAAGGGCAACGGCTGGACAATTTCCTCCTGAAGCACCTGAAAGGCGTGCCGCGAAGTCTCGTGTACCGATTGGTGCGCAAAGGGGCGATTCGGGTCAACGGCCGCCGCGCAAAGGCGGAAATGCGGGTGACCGGTGGTGACGAGGTCCGGATTCCGGTGTTGGATCGACCCGGGGTTGCCCCGGACGGCGCCCGGACGGTGCACGTGCCCGAGGGCATGCTCCGTTCGCTGCGGCAGTCCGTCATTCACGAGGATGCGGACTACCTGGTGCTGGACAAGCCGGCCGGCCTGGCGGTGCACGGTGGGAGCGGTCTGGCCTACGGGCTCATCGAGGCCATGCGCCTGCTGTATCCCGCTACCGCGCTGGAGCTGGGCCACCGCCTGGACCGCGAGACCAGCGGCTGCCTGGTCCTGACCAAGAGCCGTCGCGGTCTGACCGCGTTTCACGATGCGCTGCGTACCGGGAACGTGAGCAAGCGTTACCTGGCTCTCGTTGCGGGGCGATGGGAGGGTTCGGCACGGCGCTGTGACCTGCCGATTTCCCAGGAGCGCGACGAGACCGGCCGGCGGCAGATGCGTGCGCTCGAGGGAGTTGCGATCGAGGGCCCGGAGGCATCGGGCCGCAGGGCCACCAGCCTGTTTGCCCCGATCGAGCGTTTTCCGGGCTTTACGCTGATGGAGGTGGACATCGGGACCGGCCGGACCCATCAGATCCGTGTGCACGGCAGGGCGTTGGGTCACCCGGTGGCGGGGGACCACGAGTACGGGGATCCCGGAGCCAACCGGCTTGCGCGGGGCCTGGGACTGAAGCGCATGTTTCTGCATGCCCAGGCGATCCGTTTTCCCGACTGGCAGGGTAACCCGCTGCTGTTCTCCGCGCCCCTGCCGGCAGATCTCGAACAGGTCCTGCAGGCGCTTTCGGACCAGGCGCCATGATTCCCCGCAGCGACCGCGACGCCCTGGCCCTGGTCGTGTTCGACTGGGACGGGACGCTGATGGATTCGATCGGACGGATTGTCCGCTGCCTGCATCTCGCGATCGCCGAGATCGGCGCGGAGCCTCGTAGCGATGCCCAGCTGCGAGACATCATCGGGCTGGGCGTGCGCCAGGCCACCGAGGCCCTCTATCCGGGAGCCGACGATGCCTTGATGGACGCCCTCAGCCGTGCCTACCGGCTCTATTACCTGGAGCGTGACACTACGCCGACACCGCTCTACCCGGATGCAGAAGCGATGCTGGTCACATTGGCCGAGCGGGGTTATCTGCTGGCGATCGCCACGGGTAAATCGCGCAGGGGTCTCGATGAGGCGTTGAACAGCACCGGCATCTCGCACTTTTTTGACGCCACGGCGACCAGTGACGAACATCCGTCGAAACCCAACCCGGCCATGCTCACGCATGTGATCGAACGGCTTGGGGTCGAC
>PUOZ01000041.1 GCA_003553165.1 Thioalkalivibrio sp. | reverse complement strand
GAATGGCTGCAGGATGCAATACAGGCGGGATGGTGATGCCGACCACGCTGCAACGCGAACTCGAGGCCATGCTCCCGGCACAGGACCGGCTGCTGGACCCAGCCGACTGCTGGGCCTACGGGGCCGACAACTCGCGCCTGCATGCCGCGCCGGAGGCGGTGGTCTTTGCCCGTGACGTGCAGGCCGTCGTCGAACTGGTCCGGCTGTGCCGGAGATTGAAATCGCCGCTGATCGTGCGCGGCCGCGGTACGGGGACGACGGGTGCGGTGGTGCCCGACCGCGGCGGAGTGGTCCTGTCGCTGGAGCGCATGAACCGCATCCTGGAGGTCGACCCGGCCAACCGCTGGCTCGTCGCGGAACCCGGCGCAACGAACACAGAGGTGCAGCAGGCGGCGGGGCGCGAGGGGTTCTTCTGGCCGCCGGACCCGACCAGCAGCGCCTTCTGCACGATCGGGGGCAACCTCGCCTGCAATGCCGCGGGGCCGCGGGCCGTGAAATACGGGACGCCGCGCGACAACACCCTGGGCCTGGCCGCCGTCGCCGGCACGGGAGAGGCGCTGCGTACCGGCGTCTACACCACCAAGGGCGTGGTCGGGTATGACCTGACCCGGCTGCTGATCGGGTCCGAGGGAACCCTGGCGGTGATCACCGAAGCCACGCTGCGACTGACGCCGCTGCCCGAGACCCGCCAGCTGCTGCAGGCGGTATACCGGGACATGCACGCGGCGGCGGCGGCGGTCGCCCGGATCATGGCCCAGCCGGTCACCCCCTGTGCGCTGGAATTCATGGATGCGGCGGCGATCGGGATGATCCGCGGCTACGCCGACACCGCGCTGCCCGAGCAGGCAGGCGCCCTGCTGATGATCGAGGTCGACGGATCCCACGCCCAGATCGGCCTGGCCGCGGAGGCGGTGCGACGCGCGGCGGGAGGCGACGGCTGCCTGGGTATCGAGATCGCTGCCAGCGCCGCGGATGCGGAGCGACTCTGGCGCACCCGCAAGGCCCTGTCACCAGCCCTGCGCAACATCGCGCCGAAGAAGATCAACGAAGACGTGGTCGTGCCGGTGTCACGGATACCGGAACTCATCGACGGGCTGCAGGAACTCGGCCGCCGGCACGGCATCACCATCGTCAACTTCGGTCATGCGGGAAACGGCAACATCCATGTCAACCTGCTGGTCGACCCGGACGATCCGGTACAGATGCGGGCGGCCGAAAGCTGCCTGGACGAGGTCTTCGCGCTGGTGCTAGCGCTGCGCGGCACCCTGTCCGGGGAACACGGGATCGGACTGGTCAAACGCGAATTCGTGCGCCGCGAACTGGATCCGGTCGCGCTGCAGCTGATGCGGGGCCTGCAACGGGTGTTTGATCCGGACGGGATCATGAATCCGGGCAAGAGTCTGCCGGATGCCCAGGAGACTACTTCACGACCTTGAGGCTCGGCCCCTTGCGCCGCGACGGCTTCTTCTTCGCATCGGGTGCGGGCGACGATTCAGCGGCGGCGGGATCACCCTCTTGCGAGATCTCGCTGCCAGGCTCGTTGCCGAACATCATGCCCTGACCGTTCTCGCGGGCAAAGATGGCCAGCACGGCGGCCACCGGGACGTGAACCTGCATCGGACGGCCGGCAAAACGGGCCGAAAAGGTGATGGCCTCGTTCCCCATCTCCAGCCCCTGCACCGCTGCCGGCCCGATATTCAGGGTGATCTTTCCGTCCTGAACGAACTGCGTCGGCACCAGGACCTCGGGCCGGGTGGCATCCACCAGCAGATGCGCCGTCAGCCCGTTATCGCTGATCCAGTCCAGCAGCGCACGCAGCAGATAAGGGCGCGAGGAAGTCATTCACGGAGTTCCCGTTCCGCCTCGGTCAGGCTCAACTGGAAAGAATCCCGCCTGCAGACGCGGTCGGCATAGGTCTGGATCGATTTCGGCAATCCCTCCAGGGGAATACCGGCGGAGGGCAGCCGCCACATCACCGGCGCGATGGCACTGTCGACAATGCTGAACTCGTCGCTCAGGAAGAATGGCTTCAGGTCGAAGATCTCGGTGGCATTGACCAGGCTCTCACGCAGCATCTTGCGCGCCTTGGCCAGCCCAGACCCCGTGGACTGCCCGATCAGGTCCATGCCCGCGTACCAGTCGCGCTCGACACGGTACAGCGCCAGCCGCGCCGCCGCGCGCGACACCGGGTCCACCGGCATCAGCGGGGGATGCGGAAAGCGCTCGTCGAGATACTCGGTGATCACGTGGGTCCCGTAGAGCGCGAGATCCCGATCCACCAGCGTCGGCACCTCGTTGTAGGGATTGAGATCGGAGAGGTCTTCCGGAAGATCGTCGGGGGACAGATTGACCACGTCGACGGCGATATCCTTCTCCGCCAGGATGATGCGTATACGGTGGCAGCGCACGCAGTTGTGCGCGGAAAACAGGGTCATTACGGAACGTCGGTTGGCGACGAGCGCCATGGCTTTCTCCCGATCCCGCCTGATTGGCGGGGCAATGCGGTAGTGGGCGTAGGGGCGGAATCCGAAGCGGACCCCCCCCGACTGCGTTCCCTAGTGTACGTCTTTCCAGTATTCCTTTTTCAAGAGGTAGGCCACCACCACGAAGATCAGCAGGAACAGCATCACGTAGATGCCGATCCTCTGCCGATCGACCTGCATGGGCTCGGCCACGTAGGAAAGGAAGGTGACAAGATCGCGAATGGCTCGATCATACTCCGGGCCGCTCATGCGGCCTGGGTCGACCACCTGCAGCCGGACCCCGCCATTGGCATCCGCGCGCTTCTCCTGCCAGCCCTGGAGTTCCCAGAGCG
>PUOZ01000031.1 GCA_003553165.1 Thioalkalivibrio sp. | reverse complement strand
GTGATGGAGCCGCCGCCCGTGCCGCGCTCGAGGCCTATTGTCGGTGCGACGACGCCGCCCTGGCGCAAGCACTGCGCGAGATTCCGTTTCGCTCTCCGTACCGTGATTTCGCCACCATCCTGAAAGCGTTGCTGGCCATGCCGGAGGATCCGGCCGCTGCCGACTTGCTCCTGGGGCGTGTTGCAGCCGATTCTCCCTTCGACCCGCTTGCCTCGGCAGCGCGTCTCGCGCGGCTTCCCGAGCCTGCGTTCCTGGAGGCGCTTGCACAGTCCGGTCCGCAGTGCCGGGCCTTCGCGTTGACCCTGCGCGGATGGTCGCAGGATCGTGTGCGGCTCTGGCGGGAACTGTCCGATGACGCCGTGCGGAGGGAACCGCTGCGGATGACCGGCATTCTGAAGCGCCTGCGCATGGGTCTGGGCCAGTCCTGGGTGCGGCGCAAGATGCGGACGCTGGTCCTCTCGCGGATCGCAACAAAGCCGCCCCAGGCATTGTTCGCGGAGTTATCGCCGCTCGACTGGGCCCTGATCATGGCATTGGACACCGAGGATCAGGGCGATGAGTGGGATACGGTCGATGGCTGGCGTGCGGCGTGTAAGGCAATTCGTGGTGGCGGCCAGGCCTGGCCGAAGCCCGGCAGTGACGAAGCCCTGCGTATCGCGCTGGTCCAGCGCCGGCTGGCGACCGATCTGAAACTGCTCGGCTCGGCGGTGAGCCCCTTGGTCCGGGAGGAGCTGGAGCGCAGCCTGCTTCTGGATCCGGAGCACCTGCCGGGCTATCTGTTGCTGATCCAGCACTACCGTGGCGAGGGGCGGCTGAAGGATGCCCGCCGTGTCATCAGGATGGCAGAGACAGCTTGGCCCGATGACGCCGATGTTCTGAACGAGGCTTTGGATGTCGCGCTGGCCTCCGATGCCTTCAAGAAGGCAGCGGGTCTGGCACGGCGCATTCTGCAGCGGGACCCGATCAACCGGCGCGCGCGGCGCAGCCTCTGGCAGGCGCATGTGGCCCACGCGCGCAAGCAGTGGCGGAAGGGGATGCGCGACCTTGCCTTCAAGGAACTGGACGAAGCGCTGCCCTGGGCCGACTCGGCCGAGGGTCGGGCGCGAACCGAATTGCTTCAGGCCCTGTTCGCGTTCAATGTCGGTCGCCTCGATGCCGCGGCGCTGGCACAGGCCTGCGAGCATGCCGCCGCGGGCGCGGTCGGGCGGTTCATGCTGGCCCAGGAGGCCGAAGCTATGGGCATGACGCCGCGCGATCTCCTGAAGCGGGCCGGGTTGTCACGGATGCCGCCGTTGGACCGCGCAAGCCTGCTGGCGATCGCGCGCCAACTGCGTGAAGTCGGGGAGAATCCGACAGGGATCGGTTTCGGTGCGCTGCAGCCGTTCCGATCGGTGTTGAAAAAGGCCGCCAGTTTGCCACTCGACCGCGCTGACTACGAAACGCTTTGCGAAACCCTGCGCACGGCCTACGAGTTCGGGTTGTGCGACGCTTTTGCGAAAGCCGCACTGAAGCGTTGGCGCGATGATCCCCTCTTCGAGCTGTTTGCGTTCCAGGCCAGGCTGGATGATCCGAGGGGACGGCCCGTAACCGATGCCGACATCGACCGGCTGGATGACGCCCTGGATCGCGCCGAAGAGCAGGGCGATACCCGGACCGCCATGCGGATCAGGGACCTGCTGTTACGCCTGATGCCAACACCGTTCGGAGATCCGTTCTCGATGCCGGCGGGCTTGCCGGGCGACGACTTCGACCCGTTCATGCCCAGCCCCCAAGATATGCAGGACTTCCTCGACATCCTCCGGGACGGCCCACTGGGCGAGAGTATCCGGGAAATGGAAAAAACGCTGGGACGCGATGAGTTGCTGCGGACACTGGAAGAGATGCAACCGGAACCCCCGCCACCGCGCGATCCGCCGCCACCGCGCGATCCGCCGCCACCGCGCGATCCGCCGCCGAGGCGCGGGCGCGGGCGCAAGCAGAGGCCGGCCGCGCCGTCCAAAGGCGATGCCGGCGGGCCGGAAGACGACGACCCTGACCAATTGAAACTGTTCTGATCATGCGCGATCCTTATCTGATTCTTGGTGTCGATCAAGACGCCGACGACGCCGCGATCCATGCCGCCTTTCTGGATGCCATCAAGCGATGCCCACCGGACCGAGATCCTGCAGCCTATGACGAGCGGCGCAAGGCCTACGAGGCGTTGCGCACCCGGCGCGACCGGCTCGCCTACGAGATGTTCGACCGAGCGCTGCCGGACCCGCGGGATATTCTCGATCGTTCCTTCCCGGTGACGGCACCCGGGCGCCCCGGGCGCGATCTCTTCCAGGCCCTGTTGCGGGGCGAGCGCTGATGGATCCGATCGCCCGCGAAACGTTGCTGGAGCAGCTGCGGAGCTATCTGGAAGCCTGTGACACGAGCGTGGACGCGGCGGCGGCCGAAGAACCCGAAGCCCCGGACCTGTTCACGCTGCTCGCGGAACTGGCGGCGCTGAAGAACGAGGTGCGTGTCGAGTCGCGCCAGGTCAAGGCGGCGCTGGATCAGTTCGGCGCCGTTTTCGACACCGTGCGCGAGAGTTCGCGGCGCCTGCAGGAGGACCTGGCCCGGGAGCGCGAGCGGGCGGCTGCGGAGTGCCGCGAAGCGGAGCAGGACCTGCTCCTCGACCTGCTGGATCTGCGCGACCGCCTGCTTGCCGGGAGCGAACAGGCGGCCCGCTACACGCCGGGTTGGCTGGCACGGCGCGGGGGCGCGGGCGAGTTCATTGGCGGCATGGTCGAAGGCATGGCGATGAATCTGCGCCGTCTCGACGAGCTGCTGCTG
>PUOZ01000379.1 GCA_003553165.1 Thioalkalivibrio sp. | reverse complement strand
TCGAAGCGCTCGCATGAGTGTAGGACGAATAGACACCGTTTTCCTTCCTGGTGATCACGCGAGCTCCGCGGGCAATCCGCTCCTGCGCAAGGCTCTCCCCTGCATGGCCGTCCCTTGTGGGAGGCGAGCCCTCTCGGCGACCTGACGGCGGAAAGCCTTCGCCCAGAGGCTGGCCTCGCAAAGGGGCGTACCCTGAAACAGCGCCAATCCGACCACATGCGGAGCTTGGGTGATATTCAGGAACCGGCTTGGGCAAGACCGCTCAGAAGGCCATCGCGTTGTTGGTGATGCGGTCGATGAGATCCTCGACGTCCTGCAGGGCCTTGCGGGAAGCCTCGTCACCGACGATGGGAACGCGCTGATAGCCGATGTAGATCGTGCCGGGCTCGGCGGCCAGTTCGTAGATCGCGATCACGTACGGGCAGAAGACGATGCTGTGGGGATCGGCCTCCATCATCCGGCGGGAATACACCGCGCTGCAGAACTCCAGCGACTCGCCGTGCAGGTAGAGGGTCTCGCCGCCGAGGTCCGCGCCGGTGCGCTCCAGCATCGTGGCAATGTTGCCGACCGCGTTGATCACCAGCCCCTCGTCGGTGATCGCCGACTCGAGCATCTCGCGGTAGAACGCATACTCGCCCTCGGTCGAGTAGATGCGCCGATCGTCGGTCTCCAACACCATTTCCTGCGCGTGTGTGGCGGGCAGGATCAGCAGCAGGGCGAGGGTGGACAGGAGAGAAAGGCGGATCATGGACATGTCGGATTCCTTGCGGTGGTAGGTCTGTTGAAACAAGTGCCGCGCCTTGTCCAGGCCCGGCTCCCAGCGGGCGGCTGCCAGCGGTTCGATCCGGACCTGGCTGCGCGCGTTCGGGGCGTGCCTGCACGGGCAGTCGCCAGCGCGATCAGTGGCGCCGGCGGCAGCGCTTGTCGGGTTTGTCGGTAGGTGGCCATTTCCCGTATCAGAACGGGTCCTGTTCGCGATAGTTTGGAGGGATGCGAAAGAACTCCGGACTCAAGGTGTCCGTCGATATCCCGGCCAGTCGCGTGCTGACCCCGTCACGCAGATCGCGGACTTCCAGCGGAACACCGTCGAGGGGAGGCATTACGCTGGAGCCCATGGCCTGGGCCATCGGGCCGCCGGCATCCAGCGCCCGGCGGGAGAGATCGAACAGGCGTCCCATCAGGGCATTGAGGGTGTCGAAGTCGCGCAGTGACAGCCCGAGGTCGCCGGGTCCGGCGACACAGGCGACGTGCTGCACCCTGCCGCCGACGATGATTTCCTTCTGCTCGCAGCGCAGCCCGCCGATTTCCTGCTCCTGGCCGGTTGCACGCGTCTCCACCTCGACGGGTCCGGTTTCGACCCCAAGACCCAACTGGGCCTCCATCTCGGCACGTGTCTCGGCCGGAAGTTGCTGGATCTGGGCGCGCAGGTCCGCAATCATCTGCTCCATCGCCTGCATCTGGGCGTCGATCACCCGCTCGTCGAACCGCATGTAGCTGCGGTTGGTCTGGTCGACGATGTAGAGCGACCGGTCGCCCGCGTTGAAGAGCATGAAGCCCGTGCCCCCGCTGCCGCCGTTGACCATGTCCATGCGCGCGTAGGGGCCCTTGACCAGGATCTCGGATTGTTCGCCTTCGCTGTCCACGAAGCGCAGCAGGGCATCCGCCTGCGCGCCCGCGGACAGCAGTAGGGTCAGGGCGAGGAGCATTGTCAGGCGTGCAGGCATCGAACGAGACTCCTGGTGGTCGGCGCGCCCATCGTGACCATGGGGCGCCAAGACATGATGCAGTTCGTCCGGACCGAACGCGGTCCTTCGCGTCAGGTCCGGCTGTGGGCTGCTGAAACGCCGACCCTGAGCTTAGGTCCCGGCGCCGCGCTTGTCATCCTAGGTTGCGGGGTTGCCTCGCATCCTCTGTTCGAGTGCCGCCCAGTCCAGGGGGTTCCCGGGATCCGTGTTCAGCGCCGGTTCGTCAGCGCCCGGTGGCTCGACCTGCGACAACTGTCCTTCCATTACGGTCGTGTCCGCGTCGGAGGCGTCGGTTCCCTTCCGCCCGCGACTGGCCAGGCGCTCGCGCAGCATGTCGGCGCTCGCCGTGCAGGCAATGATCGCGAACCCGGCGTCGAGGCGCTCGGCCAGGCGCTGGAAGGGCCTGCGCTGGTCCCGCGTCAGGAAGGTTGCGTCCACGATCACCGTCTGGCCCTGCTGCAGGAGCGTTTCGGCCTGCAGGAGCAGGCGCCGGTAGACCGCGCGGATGCCCTCCGGGGAATACAGCGAGGCCTGCTGTTCGGCGCCTGGACGGGCGTCGGGGGCCAGTCCGATCATGCGCTTGCGTTCGATGTCGCTGCGCAGGCGAATCGCGCCCAGCCGCTCAAGGATCTGCGTGCTGATGAAGGTCTTGCCGGTGCCGGAGACCCCGTGCATCAGGATCAGGCCAGGGCGACCCGGGTGGCGCAGGCGTGTGGCCAGCGCCAGATAACGCTCGACCTCCGCATCGCAGTGCCGGCGCTCCGCCGCGTCCAGCCCCGACTCTGCGGCGTGGATGGCGTTGACCTTGGCACGCACCAGCGCCCGGTATATCTGATAGAACGGGAGCAGGGTCAGCGCACCGAGGTCTTCGCGGTGCTCGAGGTAGACGTTGAGCACCCGGTGCGCATGGCCCGGGGCGCCCCGGGCGTGCAGGTCCATGGTCAGGAAGGCGATCTCCGAGGCCACGTCGATCCAGCGCAGCGAGGGGTTGAACTCGATCCCGTCGAAGATCGCGAGGCATTCCCGGCCCTGCTCGTCGTCGATGTAGACCATGTTCCCCAGGTGCATGTCGCCGTG
>PUOZ01000087.1 GCA_003553165.1 Thioalkalivibrio sp. | reverse complement strand
CCTGTTTTTGACCACCAATTTTTTTCAGACGGCGGATCACCTGGCATACCTGTTTATAGCCTCTCCGATCGCCAGTTTTAACCGCCATCTCTTCAATATGTCGCACAAACAAACGGAACACTTCGTCTTCATACAGGGGAAGCAGCTCTTTATAAAAGGTGGCAATTTGGTCAGGATTAGCCTGGACATATTCAAACAGCTTCTCTTTTTCATCTTCTACAACTAAAATTGAGGTATATATGCTCTGACGATTATTACCCTGTTCTTCGAGCAGGCCAATAATCTTTTGATAAACAGCAGGCCATTCTTGTCGGTTGTAACTTTCCTTTAAGCACTTGTAATAGGAAATATGGCCATCTAAAATGAATTCAAGGGCAAGTTCCCTTAGCTCTTTTATTTTATTTGCCAGTTGGTAGGCCTGATACCGGTATTCGCGCCACTTTTGAACCAGACCCGGCAAGGAGCTATCCTGCTGTTCCCCTTCTAAGGCCAGCTCAATCACGCCTTCGTAATCCTGCTCCTCAAGTGCTTCTTTAATCGCCATTTCTCTGAAGCCTGAATGGTGCAGGTTGTTTAGCATAAAATCTCGTGCCTGCTTTTCACCATCGCATTGCCTGATCAGACTGTATTGAATTAGTTTTACTCTCTCTTCATAATAATTGCCAAACCAGGCATAATTCATTTTGTCAGTCACAAACGCATTTAATTTTTGCTCCATAATATTCCGTAATGTTTCTTTATCAACCAGGGAAGCGCAGCAGCGCAGAAGGTCAAGCTGCCAGTTAGACCATTCAGCATATGCTTTATAATCAACTTCATTAATCAGCATTTCTAATATTTCTTTTTTCTCATTATCCCCTAACGCTTCTTTACTCGTAATATCATCTAGCAGATTGACAGCCTCGTCAATTACCTGCCCGATACAGCCACCTGAATCATCTGCCTGGTTGATTAATTCAAGCATTTCCCGCATTACAGTCAGGGTTAGTCTCACCGCAAGAACCTGCCGGCCTTTTTCGCTTACCTGCCAGGCTTTATCTAAAGTCGGTCGCACCTTTCAACCAAAAGCAAATAGTGTAAGGGCCTTCGTAGCCAATACGAATTAGTGATGGTATTCAGTATACATTATTTATATGTGGGGAGATAGTTGCATTTCATATGGCCGGGGCCGTTTCATAAAATATGCTAAAGTTGATCTGAAAAATGATAATATATTTGCAGAATGCTAGTGTCGTTGAAAGAACTTAATCAGGAGCGGTTTAAGTAATTTTGTATATCATCAATAAAAGCATTAATGTCAGATATTCCTTCGATGACATACTGGTAGACATCCCCTGTATCAACTTCATCGTAGAGATGAACTACACGATTGCGAAAACGAGCCATAGCAGTAAAAGTATCCTGCATATTGGATGACAAAATATTGTTTTGACACAGGATAACAAAAGAATCTGCTTTAGTTTTTGGCATGCCCAGGCACTTCCTGGAAATGATATGATTGCAGATATCAATCATCGCTTCAATTGAAGTTTGAAGGCCATACTTAGCAGAGTCATATTTCTCAAAGTCAGATTTAAAAACATCCTCAGGAACCTCTTTCAGCTTGCTAAGTTTAGTCAGGTTTTCTTTTATAACCCTGATTTTTGACAATATTTTAGTTTCGTCAATCACGAGGAATGGAATCCTCCTTTAGCGCTGCAATAGTATCTTCCTTCATTTTTTCCAGGGCTATACCGTGGTCAAAATAATGCTTGAGGGTTTTTTCGACAAACTCAGCAGTTAAAATATTATCTCTTTCATATATTATTGTACCGGTTCCCAGCACCTGATAACAAATATCAATTCTTGCTTTATTTAAAATAATCACATCGAAATTGTCACTTTCAAGAATCAAAGATATTTCAGCATCAATTAACATTTCTTCTTTGAGGCTAAGTTTGCGACTAAGAATGATAGCTAAGTCTATATCACTCAGTTCAGAATCATATAATGAAGTTCCATAAGAACCAAAAAGGTATACGGTAGCAATATCGCTGTGTGTTTTGAAGTAGTTATTTAAATCTGTCATCTTTTCTTCCATGAGACCTTTTTCCATAATATATCACCTGCTTGCATTATATAACAGTTTTTGCTGTTTTGCACTTTTAAAGGGTTGTCAGGGGGACGGGGTTGCTGACAACATTGTAAACAATCACGGTAGGAACGCCCGTTACCGGGCGCCCCCCGTACAGATCCGTACGTGGAGAATTACTCCATACGGCTCCTACCTCGGGTATTTAACGCAAAGCCTTTGGTTTGGATACGGGTGACGAACTCTTGCTTTCGGGACCCATGTGTTAATCAGCCGTCCGAAGCGTTTCCAGGTTAACCCTCTGGCCTTTTGGCTTCTTCTTCTAAGTGCAGTCAGCCAGTTCTTGATGACCTCCGTCCTGAAGGCATCTATTGATTCTTTGTTGTTTGGAACTGCTGCGTAATTGAAGTAGCCATTAACCGTCGACCGGACCCATTTTCCCTGTTCAGAAACCGGGTCATGTTTTCGACGCATAAGCTCTTCTTTTACTTCCGCTATTTTATTTCGCAGTCGCTTCTTTATGGTCTTTCTTCGAACGGTAAAATAGTTTCCCTTACGAGTTTTGGCGCAAATGTGCGTGAATCCGAGGAAGTCGAATGTCTCGGGTTTTCCCAGGCCCCGTGCCTCCCGGTTTTCTTTTGCAAACCTTCCGAATTCCACAAGCCTGGTTTTGTCCTGGTGTAGTTCCAGTCCAAATTTCCTGAATCTTTCCTGTAATAATTGCAGGACCTTTTCAGCTTCGCCTTTGTTTTGGAAACCCAT
>PUOZ01000011.1 GCA_003553165.1 Thioalkalivibrio sp. | reverse complement strand
TGCTCGTCATTGATCGGCTGCCAGAAACTCGGCCAGCCGGTGCCGGAATCATACTTGTGAGCGCTGGCGAACAGCGTCAGGTTGCAGCCGGCGCACACGTAGGTGCCGTCGCGCCACTCCTTGTCCCGGGGGCTGGAAAAGGCCGGTTTGGTGCCGTCGCGGCGCAGTTTGCGGTCTTGCTCCGGGGTAAGGATCTCGCGCCATTGCCGGTCGCTCAGATCCAGCGGTTCGAAGGGGCGGTTGTCTCGCGCGCCGGCCGGCGACCTCTGACAGCCGCCCAACCATAACGCTGGCAGGGCAAGGGACAGTCCTGCCAGCAGGCGGCGGCGCGACAACTCAGAGTAACGGTCTTTCATATCCGTATTGGAGCAGCTTTCGCGGCGTTGGTTCGTGAATACGCTCGCCTGGCCGGGCGGCTCAACGCCCCCTTGTCAACCCACTCAAATAGCGTCTCGCTGGGCTGCCGGCCGCCATCTCAATCGCGGTGCCGTCAGTCCGCCGGGTTCAGGCGCGCGTGGGTCTCCTCGCCCCACCACCAGACCAGCGCACCGGAGACGGACATCGCGATGACTCCTCCCGAGCAGAACGCCAACGAGATGCGTGTATTGACCCCATACTCGAACCTTCATCCGGATTTTCACTCTTTAACGGGCAACACACGGCGCCCGGCTCAAAATGGAGGCGAACGATCCATCTCCCAAGAGCACGGGGACTTTCCGGCAAGTTCGCGGCCAGCACTCGGTGCCGCAGTTGTTTCTGCCCTCTCCAGATTGCGAGAACCGCACTACCAGAAAGGTCGGCGACCCTGTCTGCGCTGGAGTCCCTGGGGCCGATGGCTTCACCGGTGGCGTTTCTGATTTCGTTGCTGTTCATGATGCCTCCTGATTCTGGACCGGATACGGGCACCGTCGCGCTGGCAGCTCCACCCGGCCGGCGGGTTCATCTAGCGCCGCCCCTGAGGCTCAGCACCTGATCCGAAACTGATCGCGTAAGCGATAGACCGCAAAGTTTAGAGAACTGCGCATACCAGGGCAGTCTGAAAAATGCACGACAGCAGGTGAGCCACCCCGTCTCCCTGATGAAGTCCTGCACAGTGCCGCCGGCTGACTTGACGACCCTGTGCATCTGCGGTTACGTTCAAGTATTCGTTTGTTCAAATTTGTTTGTAAACAGCGCTTGGAGAGTGATGATGGAATGGTTTCTGGAACAGGAACCGGTGGTGCGCCTGGGCTTCCTGTTCGGCATGGTCGGAATCATGGCGGCCTGGGAGTTCTTCGCGCCCCGGCGTGCGCTGACCGTGGGCAAGGCCTATCGCTGGGCCAACAACTGGGGCATCGTGATCACCAACACGGTTCTGACCCGGTTGATCTTCCCCGCCGGCGCGGTCGGACTGGCCTTCTTCGTCGAGAGTCAGGGCTGGGGGTTGCTGCAGGTGCTGGATCTGCCGTTCTGGCTCAGCGTGCTGATCGCCCTGGTGATCCTCGACTTCGCGATCTGGGCGCAGCACGTGATGTTCCATGCGGTGCCGGCGTTGTGGCGGCTGCACCGCATGCATCATGCCGACCTCGACTTCGACCTGACCACCGGCCTGCGCTTCCACCCGATCGAGATCCTGCTGTCCTTCGTGATCAAGGCCGGCGTGATCGTGATGATCGGGGCTCCGGTGATCGCGGTGCTGATCTTCGAGATCATCCTGAGCTCGTTGGCGCTGTTCAACCACTCGAACGTGCGCATCCCGACCGGCATCGACCGGGTGCTGCGATGGTTCATCGTGACCCCGGACTTCCACCGGGTACACCACTCCTGGTATCCGCACGAGACCAACTCCAATTTCGGCTTCAACCTGTCGCTTTGGGACCGGCTGCTCGGCACCTACCGGCCCCAGCCGCAGGACGGCCACGAGGGCATGACCATCGGCATCAACCTGTTTCGCGACCCGTCCTGGGAGCGCCTGGACAAGATGCTGGTACAGCCCTTCATCGGCCCTGCCGACAGCTACCCGATCAACCGGCGGCCGGAAGGGGAAGTGGCAACGTGGCCGACCGCCGGTGAATCGGCTGGCAAAGCGGGAACGACGCGATGAGGTCCTGGCCCTGGCTCCGCATCGGGCTGCTCGCCGGTCTGGTCATCGCGATCGGCGTCGCGGTCGCCTTCCGGGAAGACATCGATCCCGCCGCGCTGGAGGCCTGGATCGCCGGGTTCGGGATCACTGCGCCGCTGGTCTTCGTGGCCGTCTATGCCCTGGCCTCGGTACTCTTCCTGCCCGGCATGGTCATGACGCTGGCCGGAGGTGCATTGTTCGGGCCGGTCTGGGGCACATTCTCAGCATCGTGACCCGGAGAGGCGGTGAGGTTGGCGTCTGCGGGACCTGCATGGACGCACGCGGAATCCAGGACGACGAACTGGCCGACGGCACGCGCCGGTCGACCATGGACGAATTGCACGCCTGGACCGCGGCCGCCGATAAGGTGCTGGTCTTCTGAACCATCACCCTCGCGGCCAGTCCGTCGACGCCGGCGCGCGACCGATCCCAGCGCGCACGCAAGGGGTCACGGGGATCTTCACAGACGCGCTGCCAGATGGTCGATCCGCAAGACGGTGTGGGCCAGCGCTTCGCGCAACGGCAGAAACCGGTATCGCCGGTGAGCTTCTCGATCCGGGTAGGCCGCCATGGCACGGACCACCCGCTTGACGGTTAGGCGCATGCCGCGAATACAGGGCTGGCCGTTCATCACGGCGGGATCGATGATAATGCGGTCAAAGGCTGGATTCATGGTCGACTCCAAATAGGGGACGGTCAAAGTCTAGCCTGCCCAGGACTTGGCGCTTTGCACGAAGCTCC
>PUOZ01000072.1 GCA_003553165.1 Thioalkalivibrio sp. | reverse complement strand
CGGGCGCCGAACAGGACCGCGAACAGGGCGATGGTGGCGCTGAACGTCAATGCCAGCAGGTGGGGCGGGGTGTCCGCCGTCAGGACTGCGGCGGATTCCGCCACCGCCTTGATCTGCAGCGCGATATAGGGGAGTACCCCGGCCAGCATGAACAGCGCGACCACGGGACCGGTCAGGCGGCTGCGGTAGCGGAACGCGAAGAGATCGGCCAGCGAGGTCAACTGGTGTTCGCGTGCCAGCCTCAGGATCGGACGCAGCAGCCATGGCGTCGCAGCGAACGCGAGGGTCACGCCGAGGTAGATGGTCAGGTACAGATACCCGTGGGTCTCGAGAAACCCCAGGTTGCCGTAGAACGTCCATGAGGTTGCGTAGACACCCAGGGACAGGGTGTAGACCCAGGCGTTCCCGGCGAGGCTTCCGAGGGTCCGCGTGCGTTCGGCAGCGAAGGCGATGCCGAACAGCAGCGCCAGGTAAATGACCCCGACCGTGTAGAGCAGGCCGAGGCTAAGGGTCACGCCGGCTCCTCATGCTGACGGCGATCAGGGCGATGAACGCGGCCCAGGCCGCGAACGGCCACCACCATGCCGGTGCCACCGTGGCCACCCAGGGGACGAGCGGCGACAGGAACAGCAGGGTTCCCACGACGGCGAGCAAAACGCCAACAGGCGGGTTCATCGGCAGTCTACCCAGCTGGGTCCGCGATCTGCGAGGTTTCTCATCATGCATTGCGTCCGGCCACGTGGCGCCGTCCTGAACTCTGCGGTTGGACGGCCTTCATGATATTCCATTCACTTTCGTCGCCCCGGCACAGGTTAATCGCCGTGGCGCAGTTGCGCCTCGGGGATCGGACCCGTGGGCAAGCGGTGGGAATGCCAATGGGAGCGTGCATGCTCAAGCAATTCGCCAATGGCGCGGGCTCCCCCGGCCGCAAAGCCGGCGTCGATTCCGGGGACGCCGATCGCGGTCAGCACCCGGGCCAGGCAAGCGCCGGCGTCACGACAGTGGACCGGGATGGCTCCGGAGGACTTCGCGAGCTTGAGACGGTTGCCGGCGATCACCACCGGATGGTGGAGGTAGCGGGGCGCGCTCCGGCCCAGGGACTGATAGAGCTGCATCTGCCGGGGCACCGAGCCGAGGAGGTCGATGCCCCGCACGACATCGGTGACGCCGAGATCGATGTCATCCACCACCGTCGCGAGCTGATAGGCGAAGAAACCGTCGGCGCGCCGGATCACGAAGTCACCGCCCAGCCAATGCAGATCGAAGCCCAGCGGACCGAGACAGCGGTCCACCACGGTCCAGTGGCGCTGTACCGCCCGCAACCTCAGTGCCCGCGCCTTGCGTCCCGGAGGGAGGCCATTGCGACAGGTGCCCGGGTAGACAGGGCCCTCCCAGCCGGGCTGCCCGGCGGTGGCCACGTCCTTGCGGGAGCAGCCACAGTTGAAGGCGTGCCCATCCGACTGCAGCTGCCTTGCGGCCGCCTCGTAGGCCTGCTCGCGCTGGCTCTGACGGACGATGGGACCATCCCAGAACAGCCCGAAGCAGTCGAGGGTGCGCAGGATGGCGTCGCTGGCTCCCGCTATGGCACGCGGGCGATCGATGTCGTCGATGCGCAGATGCCAGCGACCGTCCTGGCTGCGCGCGTCCAGCCATGAAATCACGGCTGCGGTCAGGGAGCCCGCGTGGAGCGGGCCCGAAGGGGTGGGCGCGAAGCGGCCGACGTATGTGGTCACTTGTTAGCACCAAGACTCCGCGGGTGGTCGGATTGCCGCAGTTTCAAGGGACGCCCCTGTGGGAGGCCAGCCTTTTGGCGCAGGTTTTCCGCCGTTCGGTCGCCGAGAGGGCTCGCCTCCCACAAGGGACGCCCGTGCAGGGGGGCGTTGCGCACGAGCGGATTGCCTGCGGAACTTCGTTGATGATCAGGTGTGTTCAAGGCGTCGCCGGCTGGCGCCGGGGAGGGTGGCCGGCCCTCATGCCATCTGTTTCTCCTTGATCTCGGCCAGCGTCTTGCAGTCGATGCAAAGCGTCGCGGTCGGGCGCGCCTCGAGGCGGCGGATGCCGATCTCGACACCGCAGGCCTCGCAGTAGCCGTAGTTGCCGATGTCGATGTTGCGCAAGGCCTCGTCAATCTTCTTGCACAGTTTCCGTTCCCGGTCCCGGGCCCGCAGTTCCAGCCCGAACTCCTCTTCCTGGGTTGCGCGATCAGCGGGATCGGCGAAATTCGCCGCGTCCTGCTTCATGTGCCCGACGGTGCGGCTCACTTCTTCCACCAGCTCCTGTTTCCACATCAGCAGGAGTTCCCGGAAATGTGCGAGCTGCGCCTTGCTCATATATTCTTCGCCCGCTTCCGGCTCATACGCGGCGATGCCGCTCGCGACCATGTGCTTGGAGGAGGGCTTGGCGTTGTTCGGGTTTGCAGCCATCGTCGCTGATCTCCGGCATGAAATGGGCGCCTTTAGTATCAGAGTCGGCCCCTCACGGCAAGCCCCAGGGGCGTTTCGGGTTCGCGAGACGCTCGGAGTGTTGCCGTTGGCGGGGTCATGAAACGCTTCTTCGGGCGCACTGCTCGGGCCGATTCCGGGAGGATGACATGGACAGACTCGCTGCGTTGATCTTCGATGTCGACGGCACGCTCGCCGATACCGAGCGGGATGGTCACCGGGTGGCCTTCAACCAGGCCTTCGCCGAGGCCGGCCTCGGCTGGCACTGGGATGTCGCGCGGTATGGGGCGCTGTTGTCGGTGACCGGTGGCAAGGAGCGCATCAGGAAATTCATATCCGAGGACTGGCCGGCGCTGCTGCAGGAACCGGATATCGACGCGCGTATCAGGGCCCTGCATGCCG
>PUOZ01000337.1 GCA_003553165.1 Thioalkalivibrio sp. | reverse complement strand
TGGACGACATAGAAGACGCAGAGGTTGGCGACTCCTTCCTGATCCGGCCGACCCGCACCGCCGCGGCACAGATCGCCACGGTCATCGACGATCCCAGGGCTGTGGCCGCTGCCACGCCGAAGGTGGAAGACGGAGCGGAAAACAGCGACGCAGTGCTGTCATCCGCCCGGTTCGAACCGGCCGCAAACTTGCCAATCAGTTCCGTGGAGTCTCTGAAGCTCGAGTTCAAGGAAACAGGCGGCCAGCTCACTGTCCTCGTGAACGGCGTAGAACAGGAGCCCAGCATTGACGAAGAAGAACTTAGTGGCCTCCGTATCAACATTAGTACAGGCCAAGGAACCTGGGTTCTGCAATTTGACAGTGTCCCCAACGCTGACGATACCTTCATGCTGTCCCTGGAGCCGGCCGGGGCAGGTGATAACCGGAACTCCCTGGCGCTGGGAGCGTTGCAGGAGGACCGGTTCCTGGCGGGCGGCACCTCGACCCTGGAAGGCACCTACGGCACACTGATCGCCGAGGTGGGGACCCGCACCCGCCAGGCCGAGATCGCAGCGCAGGCCCAGGCGCGTCTGCTGGAACAGGCGCAGGCGCAGCGGGAATCGATCTCCGGCGTGAATCTGGACGAGGAGGCCGCCAACCTGCTGCGCTTCCAGCAGGCCTACCAGGCCGCGGCCCAGGTGGTTTCCGTGACCAGTACCCTCTTCGACACACTGCTGAGCGCGGTGAGGCGGTAACCCATGCGCATATCCACGACCCAGATCTTCCAGAACGGGATCGACACCCTGCAGCGCAACCAGCAGCAGCTGAACCGGACCCAGCTGCAACTCAGCACGGGCAAGCGGATCCTGAGTCCTTCCGACGACCCTTCAGGGGCCGTTCAGTCGCTCCAGTTTCGCAGCGGCATCGAAAAGATCGAGCAGTACCAGCGCAACGGCACCATGCTCGAACAGCGTCTGAATTTCAGCGAAACGGTGCTGACTTCGGTGGCAGACGGTCTGCAGCGGGTGCGGGAACTGGCCCTGCAGGGCAACAACGCGACACAGACCAACGAGACGCGCGGTTTCATCGCCGGCGAGATCCGCCAGGCGCTGGACGAACTCCTGCAACTGGCCAACAGCCGTGACCCCAACGGCGAATACATCTTCGCGGGCAACGATTCCCTGACCCAGCCGTTCGTGAACACGGGGGACGGGGTGGCGTTCGCGGGCGATGCTGCCCAGCGCAGCCTGCAGGTCAGTTCGGTGCGCCTGATCCAGGCGGGCGACGCTGGCGAGCGCGTATTCATGGACATTCCCAACGGCAACGGCAGCTTCGTGGTCCTGGACGGTAAGGAGAACGACGATGAAGGGAATCAGGGAACGGGGGTAGTCTCGTCGACGGCCTTCTCCGGGGCGTGGCCGCCGGGTGAAGAGTTCAGTGTCGAATTCTCCGACGAAGACGGAGAGTTGGTGTACCGTTTGAAAGATTCCTTGGAAAACACGCTAGTGCCGAAGGATCCGGAATCACCCCCTCCGGCCTACGTCAGCGGTCAGCCCATCGTATACGCGCCGGAAGATGGCGGCTTTTCCATCCAGTTCACCATTGAGGGGCGCCCTGCGGACGGAGACAGCTTCCGTGTGGTCCAGGCGGGAGGTCAGGACCTCTTCCGCACCTACAGTCAACTTGCGGACGCACTGGCGCAACCGGTGTCCGGGGCGTCCGACCAGGCGCGGCTGAACAACGCCGTCAATCGCGCCCTGGTCGATCTGGACCAGGGGCTGGGCCGCCTTCTGGATGTCCGCGCCAGCCTGGGATCCCGTCTGCAGGCGGTGGAGAACCAGAACCGAATCAATGAGGACCAGCTGCTGCAACTGCGCAGCACGCTCTCGGAGGTCGAGGACCTCGACTACGCCGAGGCGATCAGCCGCTTCAACCTGCAGCAGACGGCCCTGCAGGCCGCGCAGCAGACCTACGTGCAGATCCAGCGGCTGTCGCTGTTCAACTTCCTCTGACCGATGCGGGAAGCGCCTGCGCTGTGCTCGGGCAGGCGCGGGACAGGCAACGGTTCCCGCGGCAGGGAAACGCTGGGTCCGTCGAATCCGTGCATGATGCAGCCTGCTTATTACGCAAGCTTTGTAGGCGGCCAGATTCGTGTTTTTCCAGGGGCTCGGACGTACGAGGCCAGCCCCTGGCAGATGGGTCTCCGGGCGCCGGATCGCCGAGGGGGCTCGCCTCCCACGGGGGAAAGCCAAAGCGGCCAGATTCGTGTTTTTCCAGGGGCGCGGAGGTACGGGGCCAGGCCCTGGCCGATGGGTTTCCCCGGCGCCGGATCGCCGAGGGGGCTCGCCTCCCACGGGGATGGCCATGGGGCGCTTGCGTGATGATAAGGTGATCCGACGGGCTCGCGACGGGTGGATTCATCCCGGGGTCGTTCGTCCCGAGTCTGCCGACGGGCATGGACCGGGTTGCGTAGATTCGGCGCCAGGTGTTGGCGCCGTATGGTGTCCGGGATACATGGGCTATGATGTTGCATGGAGGGGGCCCAACCGCCGACCCTTGCATGCGGGGTGAAGATGTCTCTCAGTCTGGAACAGCTCGTGGACCACGCGACCGGCATGGTGTCGCTCCCGGCCGTGGCCGTCCGTCTCAACGAGATGGTGGACGATCCGGGGTCCAGTGCAGCGGACATTGGCCGTCTGATCAGTCAGGATCCGGCGCTGAGCATGCGGCTGCTCAAACTGGCCAATGGGCCCTTGTACGGTCTGTCCAGCGAAGTGGATACCATCTCGCGTGCGGTCATGGTGATCGGCACCTCCCAGATACGGGACCTGGTTCTGGCGACGTCCGTCAGCCGGGCCTTCCAGGG
>PUOZ01000318.1 GCA_003553165.1 Thioalkalivibrio sp. | reverse complement strand
CCGGAGAGATGGGCCTGCGCGCGCCGATCTCCATCCGGGTGAACCCGGATGTCGATGCCGAGACCCATCCCTATATCGCCACCGGCCTGCGCGAGAACAAGTTCGGCGTGGACATCGACGCCGCGCCGGCGCTCTACCGCGAGGCCGCGGCGCTGGCGCACGTCGACATCCGCGGCGTGGGTTTCCACATCGGCTCCCAGCTGACCCGGCTGTCGCCCTTCACCGACGCGCTGCAGCGCGTGCTGGCGCTGGTGGATGTCCTGGAGGGGGAGGGGGTGAAGCTGGAGCACATCGACGTCGGCGGCGGCCTGGGCGTGCGTTACCGGGACGAGACGCCCCCGGAACCGGCCGCCTATGCCGCCGCGCTGCGCGGCGTGCTGGCGGGGCGTGCCCTGAAGGTGATGCTCGAGCCCGGCCGGGCGATCGCGGCCAACGCCGGGGTCTTTCTGACCCGCGTGGCCTCTCTGAAGCACACCGAGCACAAGGACTTCGCGATCGTCGACGGGGCGATGAACGACCTGATCCGGCCCGCGCTGTACGGTGCCTGGCAGGAGATCGTGCCGGTGCGGCCGCGCGACGCTGCGGCGCGGGTGTACGACGTGGTCGGCCCGGTCTGCGAGACCGGCGACTTCCTGGGCCGCGAACGGGAACTGGCGCTGGCCGAGGGCGATCTGCTGGCGGTGCGTTCCGCCGGGGCCTACGGCTTCGTGATGGCCGGGAACTACAACAGCCGGCCGCGGCCGCCCGAGGTGATGATCGACGGCGGGCGCTTTTTCACCGTGAATCGGCGCGAGCAGGTGGATCACCTGATGATGCGTGAGAGCATGCTGCCCGAGGACCATGTCCCCGAGGACGATTGATGGAGCGCCGGCCCGAACCGGAACTGATGCTCGACGACGAGCAGGCGCGTGCCTATGCCGAGGCCGACTTCAGCGAACCGCACGAGCACTTCGTGGACCTGTTCGCGGAGCGCTTCCCCGGTCCGGTCGATGGGCTGGTGCTGGATCTCGGCTGCGGTCCGGGAGACGTCAGCCTGCGCTTTGCCGCACGTTACCCCGCCTGCGCGGTGCACGGCATCGACGGTGCGCCGGCGATGCTCGCCGCCGGTGCCGAACTGCGCTCCCGGCACCCGGCCGGACCGCGGGTGAGCCTGGCGCTGGGCCTGCTGCCCGAGGCTGTCGGCCCTGGTGCTCCCTACGACACGATCCTCTCCAACAGCCTGCTGCATCACCTGCACGAACCGCGAAACCTGTGGGCCGTGGTCGTTCGCGACGGTGCGCCGGGCGCGGCTGTTTTCGTGATGGACCTCTGCCGTCCGGATTCGCGGGAACAGGTCCGGGCGCTGGTGGCGCAGCACGCCGCCGATGCCCCCGCGGTGCTGCGCCGCGACTTCGAGAACTCCCTCCACGCGGCCTTCACCCCGGACGAGGTGCGCGCGCAGCTGGACGCGGCGGGGCTGGACGGGTTCCGGGTCGAGCCGGTCAGCGACCGACACCTGGTCGTCTGGGGACGTCTTCCGTTGGCATCGCGGATCCCGGGAGGACTGCAACCATGACGCTCGCGTTCACCAAGATGCACGGGCTGGGCAACGACTTCGTCGTGATCGACGGGGTGCGCCAGTCGGTCGTGTTGGGTCCGGAAGACGTGCGCCGTCTGGCGGACCGGCATTTCGGCGTCGGCTGCGACCAGGTGCTGCTGGTGGAGCCGCCGGAAGACCCTGCGCGGGCGCTGTTCCGCTACCGGATCTTCAATGCCGACGGCGGCGAGGTCGAGCAGTGTGGCAACGGCGCCCGCTGCTTCGCGGTGTTCGTGCGCGAGCAGGGGCTGACCCAGGCCGCAACCATCCCTGTGGAGACGCTGGCCGGGCCGATCGCGCTGCAGGTGGAGGCGGACGGCCAGGTCCGGGTCGATATGGGCTGCCCGCGCTTCCTTCCCGCAGAGATCCCGTTCCTGGCCGGAGCCGAGGCGGATTCCTACGAGCTGGAGGTCGGCGGCACGACGGTGGCGATCGGCGCGGTGTCGATGGGCAACCCGCACGCGGTGCTGCTGGTCGAGGATGTCGCCACGGCGCCGGTGGCCCGCCTCGGCCCGCTGATCGAACATCACCCCCGCTTCCCGGCGCGGGTCAACGTGGGTTTCGCCGCGGTGACCGGGCGTGACCGCATCGACCTGCGGGTGCACGAACGCGGCGCCGGCGAGACCCTGGCCTGCGGGACCGGCGCCTGCGCGGCAATGGCCGTGGCGCGCCGGCGGGGGCTGGTGGCTGCGCAGGTCAGCGTCCATCTGCCGGGCGGAAGCCTTGTGCTAAGCTGGAGCGGACGAGTCGAGGATCCGGTGTTCATGACCGGCCCGGCCACCACTGTCTTCCATGGTCGAATCGAGCGATGACTGCCAGTTCCCCGAAAACCGAACCGGATTATCTCACCGAAGGCGCAGTCGAGGCCTTTCTCCGCGATCACCCCGATTTCTTCGAGCGCCACCTGGCCCTGCTCGACGTGCTGCGCGTGCCGCATCACGGCGGCGGCTCGGTGTCGCTGATCGAGCGGCAGGTCGCACTGCTGCGGGACAAGCACCGCTATCTGGAGCAGCGCCTGGCCGAACTGGTCGAGCGCGCCCGGGAGAACGAGCGCGTGGGGCGGCACCTGCACCGGCTGGCCTGCACGCTGATGCACGCCGAGGGACTCGACGCGGCGCTGGCACTGACCCAGGAGGCCCTGCGCAACGAACTGAAGGCCGAACTGGTCAGCATCCGCCTGGCCGGTGGGGGGGAGGACGACCTGCACCGCCTGCCTGCCGAGGACATGGAATATTTCGAGGAACTCTTCGCGCGCGGTAAACCGCAGTGCGGG
>PUOZ01000239.1 GCA_003553165.1 Thioalkalivibrio sp. | reverse complement strand
CCATCACCGGCATGCGGCATGCGGTATTCCAGGCGCGCATTCCCCGCACCCAGAGTGGTCTCGGCCCAGTGCGACACAACCGTCGTCCCGTCGCGCAGCCACTGGAAGCGATGCCCCACCGGCCTTTCACGCCAGCGTCCATCGCGCACCACGAGCAGTCGGCTGTCGTGTTCTCCCTGCAGTTGCCGGACCCGTCCATCTTCCAGGGTCGCCCAGAGCTGCACCGAAGTGGTGCCGTGCAGCCCCCCCTGGAGCCAGCCGCCCAGCTGGCTCCAATAGGGCAGCTGCACGCCCTGCGCATCCAGAAAGAATTCGATGCGGTCGGGGCCTGCCGGGGGCACCGTGATGCCGACATGCACCGGACCGCCGGCCTCGGGAAGAAACCTGCCGCGCCCCACGAGGGCAAGGCCGGACCGGTCCGAGCGCAGACGCAGTGAGTCCACGCGCAGTCCGGTCTCGATACCGGTCATGGCGTCGGTCCAATCCAGGGTGGCTTCCTCGATCTGCAGCCGCTCCATGCCGGCAAAGTGCCGCCTCCAGTCGAGCGCCAGCGAGCCGGCACCGCCAAAGCGCCACCCATGCACGTCCCACACGCCCTCGGTGTCGCGTTGCACGTCCAGGTGGATTCCGGCCAGGCGCGCCTGGCCCAATACCGGACTGCGGGCCCGGAGGCTGCGCACCGGAGCGAGACTGACCCCGAGCTCCCGGGCCTTGAGCGGGACTGCGCCCGGCTGCGAAATCCGCACCTCGTTCGCCACCAGTTCCGGGGCCCACCCCGACCAACCGAAGTGCAGGGAACCCAACTCCACCTCACGGTTGATCATCGTCCCGACCCGCTGCTCGACCACCGTTGCCAACCCGCCCCACTGGGGTAGCAGAAGCCGCAGCGCCAGGAGAGCAAGCAACAGAAACAGGAGCAAGGGGGCCAGGATGGCCACGCTGATACGCAGGCTGCGGCGAATCATGATGCAAGCCCCGTTGCGTGGCTTCGGGCCGGGGAGGACCAGCGCCGGGAAGGGCACGGCTCGGAGGCGCCCGCTGGCGGAGAGGGCAACATGCCGCTCAGAGGGACGGCCGGTTCAAATGAAGACCACGTCGAACTGCTCCTGCTGATACAGCGTCTCCACCTGGAACCGGATCGGCACGCCGACGAACTCCTGCAACTCGGCGAGGCTCGAGGACTCCTCGTCCAGCAGCAGGTCGATCACGCTCTGCGAAGCCAGCACCCGAAGTTCCCTGGCATCGTACTGGCGGGCCTCGCGCAGAATCTCGCGGAACAGCTCATAACAGACCGTCTCGGCCGATTTCAGGTAGCCACGACCACCGCAGGTGGTACAGGGTTCGCAGAGCAGGTGCTCCAGGCTCTCCCGGGTACGCTTGCGGGTCATCTCCACCAGGCCCAGCGGCGACACGTCACAGATCTGGCACTTGGCGTGATCGCGCTCCAGGGCACGGTCCAGGGCCCGGATCACCTGGCGCTTGTGTTCGTCATCCTGCATATCGATGAAATCGATGATGATGATGCCGCCGAGATTGCGCAGCCGGAGTTGCCGCCCGATCGCCTGTGCCGCCTCGAGATTGGTCTTGAAGATCGTCTCCTCGAGGTTGCGGTGCCCGACGAAGCCACCGGTGTTGATATCCACGGTGGTCATCGCCTCGGTCTGATCGAAGATCAGGTAGCCGCCGGATTTAAGCTCGACCTTGCGCTCCAGCGCACGCTGGATCTCCTCCTCGACGTTGAAGAGTTCAAAGATCGGGCGCTCCCCCGGATAATGCTCGATCCGGTGGGTCAGCTCCGGAATGTAGCGCTCGGCGAATTCGCTGACGCGCTGCCAGGTCTCGCGGGAATCGATGCGAATCCGCTCCAGGTCCACCCCGACCATGTCCCGGAGGATACGGAGCACCAGCGGGAGGTCGGCGTGAATCTCCTGCCCCGCAGCGCAGTTGACGGCGTTTTCCTTCAGCGTGTCCCACAGCTTCTTCAGAAACAGTACATCGTTGCGCAGTGCCCCCCCATCGGCGAGTTCGGCCGCGGTGCGCACGATGAAGCCATGCTCCGGCGCCAGTTCCGTCCGCAGCGCCTCCATGTTCTCGCGCAGGCGGCTGCGGACGGCATCGTCCTCGATGCGGGTGCTGATCCCGATGTTGCTTTGATTGGGCATCAGCACGAGGTGCCGTGACGGGACGGTGACATAGGTGGTCAGGCGCGCACCCTTCGTCCCCAGGGGATCCTTGATCACCTGAACCAGCAGCTCCTGGCCCTCGCGCAGCAGCTGGCTGATCGATTCGTTGCGCCGGGGTGCCTCGCCGTTGTTGCAAAGCTCCTCGCGCTCCACCGGCGCCACATCCGAGGCGTGCAGAAACGCGGTGCGGTCGAGCCCGATATCCACGAAGGCCGCATCCATGCCTGGCAGCACCCGGCACACCGTCCCCTTGTAGATGCTGCCGACCAGGCCGCGCCGGCGACTCCGCTCGAGGTGCAGTTCGGTCAGGATCCCGTTCTCGACCAGGGCGACCCGACTTTCCTGCGGGGTGATGTTCATCAATAATTCGGTGCCGGTCATGCATCCTCTCTTGGGTTGGATTCCGCGCACCGGACAGGTCCACGGCTCCCGAAACAGGGTCTGAATTCCCTTTGCCCCCGAACGCTCACGCCTTGCCCGGACCCGTTGCTGTCTCCGTCTCTTCCCCGCCCTTGATCTCGGGGCGGCCAGAATCCCTCGCGGGTCGCGGCTCGGGCAGGTCGTGACGGGGCCAGGACTTCAACACGGCGTGCACCAGCGTGGCCAGTGGGATCGCGAAGAACACACCCCAAAGACCCCAGATACCGCCAAAGATGAACACCGCGGCGATG
>PUOZ01000316.1 GCA_003553165.1 Thioalkalivibrio sp. | reverse complement strand
GCACGGCCTGGACCGCTGCCGGGATCACGGGATCGACGGCTTCCGCCGGTACGTGGGCCTGGCGGTGCTGGCCCGGAACATCCAGCATCTCGGCGCGATCCTGCGGCGCCAGGAGCGAGACGCGGAGAAACGACGACGTGGACCCTACCGCAAAGCGGCCTGACCGACGGCCAAACGCAACGGGGCCGGACCCTGCCCCGGCCCTGCTGCGCCCGCGCATCGGCCCAGATGCGAGTCATTTGCATCCAGGCCGCGAAAGCGAGTCTCCACCCCGCTCCTTCTAAACATACCCGCTGCTCGCCGCTTTGCGGCACTGCAGCAATTTTAAAATCCGTGGTGTTTCCGTGCTGGCACGAAATAGGTCAGATCTGTTTTTGTATGGCCCAGTTATGAAAAGGCCCGCTTTTCGAGAGGAATCCGGCCGCATTCGAATGATCGGTGCAGTGCACGGGTCAGGGGTAAGAAGATTCATGAGCCAGCGAATTCAGTACACGGATGAACCTCTCGGCAAAACCAGCATTTCGGCGAATTTTCTGCCCTCGTCCGAAGAACTGGGCCTGGCCAACGAGCGGACAAAGTGCACGATCTCGCTGAATACGGAGAGCATCGCATTCTTCAAGGAAGCCCCCAGGAGGCATCGCGCCCAAAACCAGAAGATGATCAGGCAGGGGCTTGATGAATTTGTTGTGCACCAGAAGCGCAGGCAGTAGCAAGGGATGTCGGTCTGCGTGCGCAAGGCAGAGGAATCGGACCGCAGGGCAATTGCGGATGTGGTCACAGCGACCTTCGGGTTCACCGAAGGCCCGGAGATCGTGGGACTGATCGCTGACCTGGCGGCGGACTCAAGTGCAAAGCCCTTGTTGTCGCTGGTCGCGACCCTGGATGACCGGGTCGTCGGGCATGTCCTGTTCAGCCGTGCGCGGGTCGAGACGGAGGCGCGGGAGCTGTCCGCAGCGATCCTGGCTCCGCTTGCCGTGCATCCGGAGTTCCAGTCCCGGGGAATCGGGGGCCGGTTGGTCGCGGAGGGCCTTCGGCTGCTCGCGGAGGCAGGGGTGGATCTCGTGTTCGTGCTGGGACACCCGGCCTACTATCCTCGGTTCGGGTTCGCCGAGGCGGGCGTGCGCGGCTTCGAGGCGCCGTACCCGATTGCGGCGAAGAACGCCGGGGCCTGGATGGTCCTGGCGCTCCATCCCGGGATCCTCGGGGCGGTACAGGGAAGGGTGCGTTGCGCCAACGCGATGGATGAGCCCCGGTACTGGCGGGAGTGAGACGGACCACAGGCGATGCGGCGTCTGACCGCCGTGCCACGCGAGCCCGGGAGTCGGGCGAAGAGCCGCGCCATCCAGCAGAAATTGGCAGCTGTCGAGGCGCAAGCCGCCGGCGAAAGGTGCCTGGCTCTCCTCAGGGCGAGCTCGGATTCTGAATCTGTGAGTGAGTCCTGCGGTCACTGCCGGTGCATGGCCTGGAGCCGGGACCGTGTGTAGGATGGGCGAATGATGGACGATCACGACGACCGCAATACAGAAGACAGCTCCCCGCTGAATCCGCCGCTGGACGCGGAGGAGGCCCGCGTTCTGGGTTGCCTGATCGAGAAGGAGGCCGCCACTCCGGAGGTCTACCCGCTGACCCAGAACGCGACCGTTACGGCCTGCAACCAGAAGACCAGCCGCAGCCCGGTGATGCAGATGGAGCCTGGCCGCGTCGGCTGGGTGCTGCGTCGGTTGGAGGAACGGGGCCTCGTCAAGAGCGATCACGGCGCGCGCGCCACGCGCTACGCTCACCGCGCGGGTCCGACGCTGAGTGTGAACCCTGGCGAACGCACGTTGCTCGGCCTGCTGTTGCTGCGGGGGCCCCAGACGTTGGCCGAACTCTTGACGCGATCCGAGCGCCTGCACCGGTTTGAAGATCTGGATGCTGTGCGTGACCATCTCGACGCGCTGGCGGCCCGCGAAAACCCGATGGTGGTGCGGCTGCCCCGCGTTCCCGGCCAGCGCGAGGATCGGTACATGCACCTGCTCTGCGGCGAGGAGGCCGCGCTGACGGCGTCGCGCGCGACCTCGCCTGCCCCTGCGCCGACCCATGAGACAGTCGGCTCCAGCACTTTGGCCGAAAAGGTCATCGAATTGGAGGGGCGTATCGAAGCACTGGAACGTCGTCTGGCTGAGTTGGAGGAGTAGCGCATCCGGGCGCGGCGTCACGACCCGAACGGGCCGTGCCGCAGGGTCCGGTTTCAACGGGTGCGGTATCGTTGGGGGCAAGCGTAGTGGATGCCCCGATCAATCATTCTGCGGAGAAGAGACCATGAAGATCACCATCGATGTGGACTGCACTGCCGACGAGGCCCGCCAGTTCCTCGGTTTGCCCGACGTCAAGCCAATGCAGGAGGCCATGATGCGGGAGATCCAGGACCGAATGATGGTCAGCCTCAAGGCCATGGACGCTGAGTCCCTGTTCAAGACCTGGCTGCCCGCGCAGATGCAGGGATTCGAGCAGATGCAGAAATTTTTCTGGTCGCAATTCAAAAAGGGCGAGGCCGGCCAGGGTTCTGGTCGCGAATAGCATTGGTGTCTGGTCCCTGCACGCCGCGCTTGGACATGAAGGCCAGATGATCTCCATGCGCCGGACATCTGCCGGCACAATCCGTCCATAATGAGGGTACAGGTTGTCGTGCGCGCAGCCCGTTGGGGGCAATCTGTAGACCTGCCCAAGGGGTTGCTCGTATGTCCGAAGACTCTGAGCCCCATTGCCGATCGGCTGCCCGTGTCGGGCCGCATGTCCCCGCTTTGCAGCGTGTTCCCGCTGCCTGGGCTCCGCGGGGCCCGGCAACAGTTGGTTCGCTTGGTACCCCTTTCACCGACGAAGG
>PUOZ01000118.1 GCA_003553165.1 Thioalkalivibrio sp. | reverse complement strand
TCAAGAACCGCGCCCACAACATGGCGCTGCGTTCCCGTTTCCGCACCTCGATGAAGAGCGTGCTCAAGGCCATCCGTGCCGGCGACCAGGAAGGCGCCAGCACCGCCTACCGCAATGCCGTGCCGGTGATCGACTCGACCGTGGGCAAGGGCCTGATCCACCGGAACAAGGCCGCGCGGCACAAGAGCCGCCTGAATGCCCGCATTCGGGAGATGGGCCAGGCCTGACGCCTGACCCACGGGCCCAGCCCGCGCAGCAATTGAACAAAAGGCCCGCCGGAGCGCATCCGGCGGGCCTTCTTGTTTGCGTGCGTGCCTTGCTGCCCGCTGTGCGGTCGTTCGCCAACGGGGCCGAAGCGGGCGTGGCGTCGCCCTGCCGGCGGGCGTCGACCGCAGGGATGCGGCCGTCGAGCCTACAGGGAGGTATCCACGGCGTCCCGCGGGCGGGGCGAGGACCGCACCCGCCACCCATCCAGCCAACGGCCTCCGCGGCGACGGTGGTCAGAGCAGGACGAGATTGTCCCGGTGGATGAGTTCGGGTTCGGCCACGTAGCCCAGCACCGCCTCGATCGCCTCGGCCTTCAGCCCGCGAATGCGCCGCACCTCGTCGCTTGCGTAATTGCAAAGACCGCGCGCGATCGCGTTGCCATCGGGGTCGATGCAGGTCACCACCTCACCACGCCGGAATCCGCCGCGCACATCGACAACGCCGACGGCCAACAGACTGCGTCCGGACTCGCGCACCACCCGCGCGGCTCCGGCATCGAGCTCCAGCTCCCCACGCGAATGCAGCTGGTCGGCGAGCCAGCGCTTGCGCGCCGCCAGGGGCTCGCGATCCGGTTTAAGCCAGGTGCCCAGGTTCTCGCCCCGTACCGCCCGTGCGATGACATTGTGCTGCCGCCCGTACGCGATCACCGTGTGGGTGCCGGAACGCGCCGCCCGCTCCGCCGCGAAGAGCTTGGTGGCCATGCCGCCCCGGCCGACACGTCCGAACCGGGCCGACACATAACCGTGCAGCGCCGGATCCGAGGCCTTGCCCTCGCTGATCAGGCAGGCGTCGGCATGGGCGCGGGGATCCCGGTCGAACAGGCCTTCCTGGTCCGTCAGGATCAGCAGCAGGTCGGCCACTACCAGGTTCGCCACCAGGGCACCCAGCGTATCGTTGTCGCCCAACCGGATCTCGTCGTTGGCCACGGTATCGTTTTCGTTCACCACCGGAATGGTGCCCAGCGCGAGCAGGGCCTGGATGGTGCTGCGGGCGTTCAGGTACCGCGGCCGGTCGGCGAGGTCGTCGTGGGTCAACAGGATCTGCGCGGCGTGCAGGCCGTGACTGGCGAACTCCCGCTCATACGCCTGGACCAGCCCCATCTGCCCGACCGCCGCGGCCGCCTGCAGCAACTGCAGCGCGTGGGGACGTTCGTGCATGCCGAGCCGGTGCATCCCCTCCGCAACAGCCCCGCTGGAAACCAGAACGACATCGAGCCCCTGCTTCCGCAGTTCCGCGATCTCGCGGGCCCAGCCGGTCAAGGCGGGTCGGTCGAGGCCGGTGCCCTCGGCCGTGATCAGGGCGCTGCCGATCTTGATGACGACCCGGCGGGCCCTCGGAAAACCGTCACGCATCTCCCGCGTCATCCTCGGAAACATCCCCGTCATGCGTCCCGGCCGCATCCCGCTGCTCGATGTCGCGCATCACGGACTGCATCAGCGCGGCAACTCCGGCGCCGGTGACCGCGGAGATCGCGAACACGGGCTGGCCGGGGACGATCCTCGTGGCGACCCGCTCATGCAGTTCCGCGAGGGCCTCCTCGTCGAGCAGGTCGGTCTTGTTGAGCACCAGCCAGCGCGGCAGCTGTGCCAGTTCCGCGCTGTAGCTCTCCAGTTCGGCGACCACGGTTTCTATGGCGTCGAGCGGATCGATGTCCGGGTCCGGCGGAGCGACGTCGATCAGGTGCAGCAGCAGCCGCGTGCGCGCGAGGTGCTTCAGGAAGCGGATGCCCAGGCCGGCACCCTCGGCGGCACCCTCGATCAGCCCCGGGATATCCGCCATCACGAAGCTCTGGTTCTGCCCCACGCGCACGACACCCAACTGTGGGTGCAGCGTGGTGAAGGGATAGTCCGCGATCTTGGGCTCGGCCGCAGAGACCTGCTTCAACAGGGTCGACTTGCCGGCATTGGGCAGACCGAGCAGCCCTACGTCGGCCAGGACCTTGAGTTCCAGTTTCAGGATGCGCTGATCGCCCGGGGTCCCGGGCTTGCTCTGGCGCGGCGCACGGTTGGTCGAACTCTTGTAGCGGGCGTTGCCCAAACCGTGAAAGCCGCCCTGCGCGACCAGCAGGCGCTGTCCGGCCCGCGTCACGTCGCCGATCATCTCGCCGGTATCCGCATCGAAGACCTGCGTGCCAACCGGAACCGGGACCTCCAGGTCTGCGCCCGAGCGCCCGGTACGATTGCGGCCATGACCGTTCTCACCACGCTGGGCCTCGAAACGCCGCTGGAAGCGGAAATCCGCCAGGGTATTAAGGCCGTCGTTGCCAAGCAGCCAGACGCTGCCGCCGTCGCCGCCGTCGCCACCATCCGGGCCGCCGAAGGGAATGTACTTCTCGCGACGAAAGCTGACGCAGCCATTGCCGCCGTCACCGGCCTTGACCGTGATCGTCGCTTCGTCGATGAATTTCATGCGTCTACCTCTCGCCGAACGGGGGCCGGGGCCGGAACCGAAAAAGCCCCGAAGAACGGGGCTTTTCGGAAGCGCGTTGCGGCTGCGCCTACTGCTGCGGCTGCACGCTCACGTAGCGCCGGTTGCGCGGGCCGCTGACCTTGAACACGACCTCGCCGTCGGCCTTCGCGAACAGGGTGTGATCCTTGCCGCAGCC
>PUOZ01000150.1 GCA_003553165.1 Thioalkalivibrio sp. | reverse complement strand
TCTTCTCCATCTCGATTAAGCGCAGCGCGCTCAAGGCGTTGGAGCGAATCGGTCAGGAAGACCGGCTGCGGTTGGTCGAGGCGATCGACCGGCTGCGTACGAATCCGTCTGCAGGCAGCGTGCTGAAGGGGGAGTTTGCCGGTCTGCGGCGGGTCCGGGTCGGTCTCTACCGGGTGGTATACGAGGTGCAAGAGGGTGCCCTCGTGATCCTGGTGGTGCGTATCGGCCACCGCCGGGAAGTCTATCGCTGACCAAGGACCCAAAACGGGGACACGCAAAACGGGGACAGATTTATTTCCCAGCGGAGGGCCGGACCGGCACGCTGTGGGAGAGCCGCTAGAAGTCGAGTCCGATCCGGTCAGACCGCTATCTCCTGGCCTGCGTGCGCTACATCGAACTGAACCCGGTGCGCGCCGGCATGCTGCCGGAGGCGGCGCACTACTCTTGGTCCAGCTTTCGGCAGCGGGTGGGGCTCGACGGCGATCCCTGGTTCCACCCCGATCCCGGCTACCTCGGGTTGGGGGATTCCGACCCGGTACGCCGACGAGCCTACGAACGCTTTCTGCGCGACGCGGTTCCAGCCGGCGAATGGGCCCTTCCGGGAGTCCCTGCAGCGTGGTCAGCTGACGGGCAATCAGCGGTTCGTGGATGAGGTCGCGCGCATCGCGGGGCGCCGGGTCGAGTTCCGCGAGCAAGGTGGATGTCCCGGAGTGGTTCAAAAGACGGTATTTCTGGAGCCAATTCAATTGCTTGCCTTGGTCCGACCCCGAAGGGCCGTTACTCCGCGACGCGCTCTAGCACGGTGCGGATCACGTCGGGGGCGATGCGGAACTCTGCGGCGTGCAACAGGGTAAAGAGCTCTCGCGCCGATGGGATCAGGCCTCGCTGTTTGGCCAGTCCGATGATGGCGGCTGTGCCCGCAACCCGGAGACCGTGCTCCTGAGCGATCGCCCGGCCTGCACGTTCGTCCATCAGCAGCAGCGTGGGGCCATCATGCGCCAACGCGATCCGGATGCAGGCAGATTCGCCTTCGTCCAGTTCCGGGAGGGCGGGGGTTCCGGGAGGCGGTTCTGTGACAGCCAGCCAGCCCGCACTCAGAGCCTGCATGATCGCGTCTTCGCCCCGCAGGTCCTGGCCGGGGAGCACCTCGCTGTGCACCTCGGGCGGCATGGACACGGTGCCGAACAAGCTCGGGAGCAAGGCCAACCCGTTCACCCGCGACAGGGCGATCAACGGGCTCGCGTCGCTCAGGACGAGGCCAGCCATTCCTCCAGCGTGTCCATGTCCTGCCGGGCTTCGTCTTCATTCAGGCGCACCACCGGCACGCCGATTCGAGACAGGTGCGCGGCAAAGGTCGCGACGGGCATCTGTGCCAGATGCGCTGCCCGCACCAGAGACAGGTGCCCCTCACGGAACAAGACGGTGGCCAGCGCGGGCCGAACGCCTTTTCCCTGCAGCAGGCCCGTTTGCTCCAGACCCACCAGCACGGCGTCGGGACGGTCTCGGTTCATGACCACCACCATGTCCTTGCGCGCCTTGCGCAAGGCGTCGCTGGGGTTGTTCTTCAGGCCACTCACGTTGACGACTTCCATTCCTATGCCTCCTGGGAAGAGTCTATGGGCATATGATAGAGGCATGGCCTTGTTTCGCGAGCATCGGTCGCCATGTCCAGCGCCGCGGCACCGGCCGACGACACGACGCGAAGTGGCTGTCCCGGAGTAGCTGGCGCGAAGTCCATCGATCAGCAACAGCGTGGGGCCATCGTGTGCCAGCGCGGTCCTGCCTCGTGTCGGATGCTATAGTTCTGGCATGCTGAATTCATGGTGGACGTCATGCCGTCTCATGCGACCGGCGCCCATGAGCAGGGCGTGATCTCGGTGTCGGACCGGGTAACGAGATTGGCATCGGATGCCGCAGGCATCATACGGGAGGAGCTGGGGCAGTCTGCTCGAATCCTCTGGTTCGGATCCTGGGCCAAGGGGACCGCTCGGCCACATTCCGACATCGACCTGGCGATCATCCCTCCGAAGGAAGCGACCCGTCGTGATTGGAGCCGTCTGCGGGAGCGTATCGAGGAGATGCCAACGTTGTACAGCTTTGACCTGGTCAACCTGGGCGAAGTGAGCGAGGCGCTGCGTTCGGAGATCGAACGACATGGAGTCCCGGTATGAATCCGCACCTCGACAGGTTCAATAAGGCGCTGCGCCGCCTTCAGGAAGCGCTTGATGCACCCGCTGGCGATCTCGTGCGCGACGCCAGCATCCAACGCTTCGAGTTCACCTTTGAACTGGCCTGGAAGGCCATTAAAAACACCGCGACCGCGGAAGGCCTCGAATGCTTGTCACCGCGCTCCTGCCTAAAACTGGCCTTTGGCCAAGGATGGATTGACGAGGAGCCGATCTGGCTGTCGATGCTTGACGACCGTAACCGAGCCTCTCACACGTATGACGAGAGGCTCGCGGAGCAACTTTACGGCAGGCTCCCCGATTACCTGAATCCGTTTCGCCGCCTCCTGGAAATGCTGGAGAACAAGTCTGCATGAGGGCGCCAAGACCGCGCCGATCAGGGAAATCCACTTGCCTTGCAAGGGGCGGGGAGCGACGCGAAGTGGCGGTCCCGGAATGGCTCGGCTGTTGAAGGGAGCCAGAGCGCCTTAGCAGGGCGATTCTGGGGCCAAAAGCGGGCGAATAAGACCAAAAAGCGCCCCGTGTGGGAAATTTTTGATTGACTTTTCAATGACTTGGCTCGGTCCGACCCGTGTCGGCCGTTTACGCCAACCCGTGTTCTCCCGCTCGCCGTTCCATGATGCCGACGATCTCGACCAGTCGACGGGCTGCGTGCGTGGCGAGTTCGAGGCGTTCGCGGCGCTCCTCG
>PUOZ01000032.1 GCA_003553165.1 Thioalkalivibrio sp. | reverse complement strand
TCCACTGCGTCGATCGTGGAGCGTGCTTCCACGACGACCGCACCGTGCACCTGCCGGGGCCACGACGGAATCCGGGCAAGCCCCAGCGCGCGGGCAAGCCGTTCGCGATTCTCCTGCACCGTCTCCGGAGCGTCGCCGGTGTGCAGGGCAAGGTTCAGACTGTCCCAGGGGCCCTGGCTCACGCCGCCGCCGCGGGTGGTCTGCACCGCACGCAGGCCCGCCGGGAGTGGCCAGTCCGGGATGATCAGGGGGACCTCGGTCATCGTGCCCGACTTTGCACGGCGTCCTTCTCCAGCGCGTCGAGGAGCGACTGGAAATCAGCGGGCAGCGGGGCTTCGAACCGGCACTCGTCTTCCGTGACGGGGTGCGTCAGACCGAGCACGGCCGCGTGCAGCGCCTGGCGCCGGAACGCCGACAGGGCTTGCGCGGCCTCGGGCTGCATGTCGCGCACCGGCCGCGGCCGGCCTCCATAAACGGGGTCGCCCACCACCGGATGGCCGATCTGCGCCATGTGCACCCGGATCTGGTGCGTCCGGCCAGTCTCCAAGTGGACCTGCAGCAGGCTGTGCGCACGCAGACGCTGCAACACACGATAATGGGTGACCGCGGGTTTGCCGCCGCTCACCACGGCCATGCGCTTGCGATCCACGGGATGCCGTCCGATTGACGCATCCACCGTGCCGCCGCTGATCATCACGCCCTGCACCAGCGCACGATATTCGCGGTGCACGCTGCGTTCCTGGAGTTGCCGCACCAGGGCCGTCTGGGCCGCAGCCGTGCGCGCAACGACCAGGAGCCCAGTCGTTTCCTTGTCCAGCCGATGCACGATACCGGCGCGCGGCAGCGCCGCAAGTTCCGGCGCGTAATGCAGCAACGCATTGACCAGGGTGCCCTCGCGATGGCCGGCGGCGGGGTGCACCACCAGCCCCGCCGGCTTGTCGATCACGATGATCGCCTCATCCGCATGCATGACGTTGAGCTGGATGGGCTCGGGCTGGGCCGCGGATGCCGGGGTGTCGGGGATCCGCAGGCGCACCTGCTCGCCCCCCCGAACCACTGCCCTCGGCAGCGGCTGCCCCCCATCCACCGTCAACGCACCTTCCTGCAGCCACTGCTTGAGCTGACTGCGCGAATACGCCGTGAGAACCCGCGCGAGCGCAGCATCCAGGCGCATACCGGCCAGTTCCGACGGCAATTCCGCAGAAAGCTTGTCAGTCATGGCGGCTGCGCGGGGCCACGCTGCATTGTTGTAGAATCCCGGGGTCATGCATCTGTTTCGAGGCTCCGCCGTGTCCCTGGCCCGTTCGTTGATCGTTCTGATCGTCATCATAACCGCGTCCGGCTGTGCGAGCCTGCGCGAAGACCCGACGCTGAACTGGTCGGCAAGTCAGCTCTACGGCGAGGCCAAGGCGGCGCTCGACTCCGGGAATTACGAACAGGCGGTGGAGTACTACGAACTCCTCGAGGCCCGCTTTCCCTTTGGGCGCTTCGCCCAGCAGGCCCAGATCGAGATTCCCTACGCCTACTACAGGGCGGGGGAGCCCGAGGCCGCACTGGCCGCCGTCGACCGGTTCGTGCAGCTCAACCCGCGCCATCCCAATCTCGACTATGCCTACTACCTTCGCGGCCTGATCAACTTCAATCGCGACCAGGGGTTCCTCACCAGGCTCTTCCCGATGGACCCGGCGGAGATGGACACGAAGCCGCTGCAGCAGGCCTTCCAGGACTTCGGTCGCCTGATCAATGAATTCCCGGACAGCCGCTACGCGGAGGACGCACGTCAGCGCATGATCTTCATCCGCAATGCACTGGCAGCCCACGAACTCCGGGTCGCGCAGTTCTACGTTGAACGCCGGGCCTGGGTGGCCGCTTCGCAGCGGGCGCGGTACGTGATCGAGCGCTACCAGGGTGCCGATGTGATGCCGCAGGCTCTGGCGATCCTGTACCAGAGCTACCGCGCGCTGGACCTCGACGATCACGCCGAGAACACGATGGCCGTCCTGGAACTGAATTTCCCCGAGTACGCGGAAGCCGCTCGCGCGGGCAGGCCGATCACGGTGGGCGCGGAAGCAGGCGGGCTTCGCCGCTGGGTCGAACGGTTGCCCTTCTTCGCCAACTGACCCGCCGGGGTCCGACAGGCTGCTAGAGCGCCTCGCTGCCTTCCTCGCCGGTACGGATGCGCACCGCCCGATCCACCGCGGTGACAAAGATCTTGCCGTCTCCGATCTTGCCGGTGCGCGAAGCCTTGATGATGGCCTCGATGCAGGAGTCGACCTGATCGTCGTCGACCACGAGTTCCACCTTGACCTTGGGCAGAAAGTCCACCACGTATTCGGCGCCGCGATAGAGCTCGGTATGCCCCTTCTGGCGCCCGAAGCCCTGCACTTCCGTTGCCGTCATTCCGGCAATCCCGGCCTCGGTCAGGGCCTCGCGTACGTCCTCGAGCTTGAACGGCTTGATGATCGCTTCGATCTTCTTCATGCATTCTCCTGAGACTGGATGGCAGACCCTCGGCTTTCCTGATAACCGGAGGTAATGGGGTAACGCCGGTCGCGCCCGAAGGCGCGCGCCGAAACGCGCACGCCCGGAGCCGCCTGGCGCCGCTTGAATTCGGCGCGAAAGACCATGCGCGCGATGCGTTCAACCGTCGCCCGCTCGAAGCCTTTGGCAACGATGTCGTCCACCGAGGCCTCCTGTTCCACGAACGCCTCGAGGATCGCATCCAGCACCGGATACGGCGGCAGGGAGTGTTCATCTTCCTGATCCGGAGCCAGTTCCGCGCTCGGCGGCCGGGTGATCACGCGCTCCGGAATCACCCGTCCGATCCGATTGCGCATGCGTGCCAGACGATACACCCATTGCTTGGTCACGTCGC
>PUOZ01000089.1 GCA_003553165.1 Thioalkalivibrio sp. | reverse complement strand
GGTCGATTTCGGCCAGGCGCTGCTGCACTTCCTGGTCCAGCGTGGCGCGGTCAGAGTTGGAGTTGGTCGCGTTGACCGACTGCACGGCCAGCTCACGGATGCGTTGCAGGTTGTCGGGGACGGTCGCCAGGGCGGCCTCGCCGGGCTGCGACAGGGAAATCCCGTCGTTGGCGTTGCGGATCGCCTGGTTCAGGCCGCGGATCTGCGTGGTGAAGCGCTCGGAGATCGCAAGGCCCGCCGCGTCGTCCTTGGCGGAGTTGATGCGCAGACCGGAGGACAAACGCTGCAGCGAGGTGGCCAGCTGGTTCTGAGAGGTCTGCAGATTGCGCTGCGCGGTCAGCGACAGTACGTTGGTATTGATGACCTGGGACATGATGTGCTCCTTTGTCGTCCAGACTGCTAGAAGTGGGTTGTGTTGCCCGCGGCGGGTGGTCTGCAAGCCCCGGATGGATTGGTGATCCGGTGACCGGAATCCCGGTCGTGGGGCTCGACGAACTCGCTGCGTCAAGCCCTTTAGCGGTCGGCTGCGGGGAAACTTTAGGCGTTTTTCGATCCGCGGTGCGGTTTTGGGCCAGCGCGTTCCGGATCGGGCGGATGGGCGGCGTCGATGGGGTGCGGGATTGGGGTGCGGCCCTTGCCGGGTCCGCCCGGGCGATCAGCGAAACCGTTGGCGTTGTCCCCTGGCCATTGACGCGGCGGCCGGTTCCCGGCTGCGGCGCGCGTTCACCATGACTTCGGGGGCGAAGGCTTCGGGAAACGCCCGAGGCCGATAGTAGGTGGTGTTCTGGGCGGCCGGCAGGAGCGGCGAAGGGGGAGGGACGAAAAAAAGCGATTAGCGGGCTAAAGGTTCTGGATCGGGAGCCGATAGCGAGATT
Source organism: Thioalkalivibrio sp. (assembly GCA_003553165.1). Taxonomy (GTDB): domain Bacteria; phylum Pseudomonadota; class Gammaproteobacteria; order Ectothiorhodospirales; family Ectothiorhodospiraceae; genus Thioalkalivibrio. The sequence goes on along the minus strand of PUOZ01000089.1, from coordinate 2,014 downwards.
TAGGGCGGGTCCGCGGGCGCGGAACTCCCCGTTCGGTCTCAAGCTCGTGAGGGCACGACGATGATGAAGGAAAACTTGATCAACGCGGCGCCGGCGCTGTCCCCGCAGGGCCAGGCCAGAGGCGGCGTTGCCAAACCCGAGGGCGGCAGGGTCGAGCCTCCAGTGCGGCCGGAGGGCGGCAAGACGCTGCCGGCCAACCCGGCGCCCGCGCTGCCCGAGCAGGATGTTTCCAGGGAGGATCTCGCCGGAGTGGTGGAGTCGCTGAACAGTTACCTGCAGTCGGTGCAGCGGGAGCTCCAGTTCTCGGTGGACGACGTCAGCGGCCGCACGATCATCACGGTGATGGACCGGGAGAACCAGGAGGTGATCCGGCAGATTCCCCCGGAGTCGGTGCTGGCGCTGGCGGGAACGCTGCGCGAGGACGGCGGGCTGGGCAGCGTCGGGGTGGCCGAAAAGGCCTGATGCCCGATGGCGAGCCGCACGGCGGACGCGGGACCGGTGGCCGGTGATCCGAGTCTGGCACGGCATTTGAATGCCGATTGGATTGAAGCCGGTGGCCGCAGTGCGGGAGCAGGCACTGGGCCCGGGCTTCGCCGGCAAAGCGGGGCGACGGAGCAAGGTCGCCGCCGCGGCACACTGAAGGCAGTACCAGCAGATGCATCGCGTGGCGACACGTTTAAACAGAAATCACCATCGAGGACAATTCCATGTATCAGACCGGTATCCAGCAGGCGCTCAACGAGTACCGCAACTCCGGCGTTCTGGCCGAGGCCAATGGCGGGGCCGATCCCCACCGCCTGATCCAGATGCTCTTCGAGGGCGCGCTGGAGCGGATCGTCACCGCGCGCATGGCGATGGAGCACGGCAACGTCGCGCTGAAGGGCGAGCGCATCAGCCGCGCAATCGACATCCTGGAGGGCCTGCGGGTGCACCTGGATCTGGAAAAGGGCGGTGAGATCGCGGCGAACCTGGAGTCGTTGTACGACTACATGCAGCGCCGCCTGACCGAGGCCAACCTGCGCAACGACGTGGCCATGCTGGACGAGGTGGCGAACCTGCTGCGCGAGGTGAAGGCGGGCTGGGATGCGATTCCCGGCGAGCGGGCGGCCGCGGGGTCGCATGGCTGAAACCGCGCCCCGGCCGGATCCTGCCGCCACCTGTCTCGACGAGGCGCAGGCCCTGGTGGACGCGGCGCTGGAACGGGCCGCGGCCGGGGACTGGGAACGGGTGGCGGCGCTGGATGCCCGGTGCCGGGACGCGATACGGCGGATGATGGAGCGCATCGGCGCAGAGAACCCCGGCCCGCTGGCCGCAGGGCTGCTGCGGCTGCGCGACGACCACCATCGCCTGCGGCTCCTCGCCGAGGCGCAGCGGGACAGCCTGGTGGAGGCGCGCAGGCTCTCCGCGCTCGGCCGCCAGGGCACCCGCGCCTACGAGGACAACGCGTGACGGCGACTCCGGCGCGGTGCTTGCCAGCAGCGGCAGGCCCTGCTCCAATGCAGCCCTGTCCCCGGACCGCTTCAGGGTGCGCCGATGTCCGATGATCCGATGGAGCAGGGCCTCGTTTGCGAAGGCGAGGTTCCCCTGAGCTGGGAGCCGATCGCCCAACTGCCCCCGGAGCAGCGCCTGGCGGCGATCAACGCCGCGAATGAATCCCTGATCCGCTCCTGCGAAGCGCTGGAGGAGCCGCGCCACGGGTACGATGAGTCCTCCGACCTGGCGCAGGAGCTTCAGCGCCTGGACTCCAAGCTCACCCTGGTGCTCGAGATGCTGGCCGAGGGCCTGCGCCGGCAGGAGCACCTGCCGCCGGCGCGGCGGATCCGCTTCAATGCCCATGGCCTGGCCTGGGAATCCGGGGAGGCGCGGGGGGAACTGCCCGAAGCCGGGACGCTGGTCCGGGTCGAGTGTTACGTCTGCGCGTCGCTGCCCAGGCCGATGGTGATGTACGGGCAGGTGTCGGCGAACACCGCAGAAGAGGCGGCTTCGGTTCCGGAAGGCGCAACCGTCGAATTTC
>PUOZ01000310.1 GCA_003553165.1 Thioalkalivibrio sp. | reverse complement strand
CTACGTGAACGAAAACCCGGATGCGGAGACCATCGCCGAGATCACCCTGATGGCGGCGGAGGCGGTACGCAATTTCGGCCTCACCCCGAAAGTCGCGCTGCTGTCCCATTCCAACTTCGGGAGCGTGCAGTCGGAGGCCGCGCGGAAGATGAGCAGGGCCCGGGCCCTGCTCGAACAGATGGATCCCAATCTGGAGGTGGATGGCGAGATGCACCCCGACGCTGCCCTGAAACCGGAAATCCGCGACCGCATCTTCCCCGGCTGCCGCCTGCAGGGCGAGGCCAACCTCCTGGTGATGCCAAACATCGACGCCGCCAACATCGCCTTCAACCTGATCAAGGCCACCAGCGGACAAGGCGCGAGTGTCGGTCCGATCCTGCTCGGTTCCGCTAGCCCGGTACACATCCTGACGGAAACCGCCTCCGTACGCCGCCTGGTGAACATGACCGCCCTAGCCGTCGTCGACGCCAACCAGTGAACGGGGTCGGACCAAGACAACCCATTGTTTATACGAAGATATAGTCGATTTCAGGCCTCATTTTTGGCCTTAGAGCACCGTTTTTGGCCGTAAAATCCCCGGCCTAAGGCCAGCCGGCGCCTTGCGTCGGGTTACGCTGCGCTAACCCGACCTACGGCTTTTTGGCCCCTTTTCTTGAATTGCCTGGGTGCGACGAGTGGAAACACAGGAGGCCACAACGTTGCCACACGAGGTGCCAATGGCGCTGACGACATTCCTGCTCCTCACCAAATCGATTGAGATTGACTACACTCGATTGAGATAACCAGATGCGGGGAAGGAACGATCCATGGCTTATAACCGAAACCACGCGCGCGCTCTGTGCAATGACAGCGAGTACGACCTCTTCACCGCCTCACTGGCGGATTCGATCAGTCAACTGACGGCCGCACAGCTTCGCAGCAAGATCAAACGGGCGCGGACGCTGCGGGACAAGAATGCCGATCTGTTTCGTCGCCAATCGCTCGCACTCAGGGACACAACAGGTACGAAACGCGGCAAGACCGGTGCGGCCAATGAACGCACCGAACAGAAGGCGCGCCTCTTCGACGAGACATTGAAACGTTTCGAAAAGCGACTGGACGCGATCACCAGCCCCACCGCACCAGCCACTGCGAAGCCAGCGGCGAAACCATCGGTCGCGGAAAGCGACGCGGTGCCGGGGTCCAAAGCCAAGAAGGCTGCCGCCAAGCCGGCCGCTCCGAAAAAGGCCGCGGTCAGAAAGGCTTCCGCCAAAGCGCCGCGTGCAGGTGCCGCCCAGTCGCGCAGCACGAAGAAAAGCACGGCCTGAGCTGGAAGCACCTCGGGGCGGGTTACGCAGCGCTAACGCTCATGCATCGTGGCCGTGTAGCACCCCCGATGATGAAAGAGGCGTAGGGCGGAAGAGCCCGAAGGCCGTCATCCGCCATCTGGCGCCAGCGTTGCCGCAGGCGCCGGGGCGGTACGAACGCCGTGTGGCGGATGACGCTGCGCTCTTCCACCCTACGGGTCGAAGGGGGGCACGCCGCGTTCTTTCACGTTAACCCGACCTGCGCGGGTGTGGTCGGGCGGGGACAACCCACTGAAGCGATTCAGGCCGATGTGAACTGGAGCGCCGCCAGGCGTGCGTACATGCCGCCCTCTTCCAACAGCTGCGCGTGCGATCCCTGGGCCACGATCCTTCCACGGTCCAGCACCACGATTCGATCCGCCGCCTGCACGGTCGCCAGGCGATGCGCGATGGTCAGCGTGGTTCGCCCGTGGCTGATGCGCTCTAGTGCCGCCTGCACCAGGCGCTCGCTTTCAGCATCCAGGGCGCTGGTGGCCTCATCAAGCAACAGGATCGCCGGGTCACGCAGGATCGCACGCGCCAGTGCGATCCGGGCGCGTTGACCACCCGAGAGCCGCACGCCACGCTCTCCGAGGTGCGTCTCCAGGCCCTCCGGAAGGGCCGCGATGAAGTCCATTGCATAGGCCGCTTCTGCGGCCGCGCGGATGTCGACTTCCGACGCCCCCGGCGCCCCGTAGGCGATGTTTTCCCGGACGGTCGCCGCGAACAGCACCGGCTGCTGCGGCACCAGCGCGATACGGCCCCGAAGCGCTGCGGTCTCCACATCGCGGATATCGACACCATCGACACGGACGCAGCCTGCGTCCGGATCGTAGAAGCGGAGCAGCAACTGAAACAGCGTCGACTTGCCAGCTCCGGAGGGTCCGACCAGCGCCACCGAAGCGCCTTCCGGAATCTCCAGTTCGATGCCCTGCAACGCCGGTGGCTCTGGGCGGGTTGGGTAGGCGAACCAGACGCCCTCGAACCGGATCACGCCCCGGGCGGGTTCGGGAAGGCTTGTCGGGTGCCTCGACGGGGGCGGCCCTGAACGCGTCTGCAGCAGGACCAGCAACCGCTCGGCCGCACCTGCCGCACGCAGCAACTCGTTGGCGACTTCGCTGAGCGCAGCGACGGCGCCGGCGACCAGCACCGCGTAAAACAGAAACGCCGCGAGCTCACCCGGGGTAATCTCGCCGGCCAGGACGTTGTGCCCACCGACCCAAAGCACACCCGTGATCAGCATGAACATCAGGAAGATGACGGACGCCGCCAGCAATCCCGTCATCGCGGCGCGGCGGATGGCCACGCCGAAGGCGGCCTCCACGGCGCTCGCATAACGGGCGCGTTCCGACGCCTCCTGCACGTGCGACTGCACGGTCTGGATTGCGTACAGGCTCTCGTCCACGCGCCCGCCGACAGCTGCCACCCGATCCTGGGTCTCGCGCGACAGGCGGCGCACCTTGCGGCCCAGGGACCACACCGGCAACGCGACCACGGGCAGTCCCAACAGCAGCCAGGCCGTGAGCATGGGGCTGGTCAGGAACATCAGGATCAGCCCACCCACGATCAGGAGCAGGTTCCGCGCGGCGATGGCCAGGGTACTGCCAACCACGACCTGGATCACGGTGGTATCCGCCGTGAGCCGCGAAATGACTTCACCGGTACGGGTGCGTTCGAAAAAACCGGGATCCATCTCGACCACATTCGCGAAGACCGCGCGCCGCAGGTCGGCCACCACGCGCTCCCCCAGCCAGGTGACCAGATAAATGCGCAGCCCCGCGCCCGCCGCCATCACCGCCACCGCCCCCACCAGGGCCAGCAGTGCGCGATTCAGCGCGGCGGGATCCTGCTCACTGAGGCCGGCGTCCACCAGGAGCCGGAGCACAAAGCCAAACGCCAGAATGGCCCCGGCGCCAAGGAGCAGCGCCAGCAGGCCCAGCAGCAGGGTGCGCAGGTAGGGCCGAAGAAAACCTGCCAGGGGCACGAGCACGCGCAGATCCCGGCCCAACGGACGTTGCGTCCCTCGATCAACCGGGCCGCTCATCGGGGTGCCTGGGACTGGCTACGGACAGAAGGTTTCAGATGCTGACCTCGGGTAGTCGTCAGAGCGTCAGATCCGGCAGCCGGTCAGCTTCAACTGCTGCCCCGGACGGATCAGGTAACGCGGACCCGCAATGCCATTGGCCTCGGCGATGGATCGCACGCTTGGGCATCCCTGGGCCGCAACGATGGTTGAGAGCGTATCACCACTGCGCACCGTGTAGGTGCGGACCGCGAGCAGGATCCGGCGCTGCTCGCGGGCGTCATGGAGGGCCTTCGCCAGTTCCAGGCGCGGCCCCTCCACGCAGTGTTCCGCATAGGCCGAAGCCACCGAGGCCGGCAGTCGCAAGGTCGCTCCGGCCGGCAGGGGGACGTCGTGCTCGTGACGCGGGTTGAGATTGCGCAGTGCGCGAAACCAACCGGAGCGGCTATCGCCCTGGCCCAGGCATACGGCCAGTTCACTCAGGGTGATCGGGGCCTGCAGGTCAACCTGGCCGGGTACGGTGGTCACTTCCGGAAACTCGACCCCGTAGTCACCAGGCCGTTCGAACAACAACGCCGCGGCAAGTACGTAAGGCACGTACTCCTGCGTCTCGCGCGGCAGCCGCCCAAAGATTTCCGGATTCCAGAAACTCGCCACCGAGGCGCTACGCGCCAGCCGGAGCACCCGGGTCTCGCCCCCGTTGTACGCCGCCAGGGCCAGCGCGAGATCGCCGTCGTGTTCGGCAAAGCGCGCGCGCAGATAGCCAACGCTTGCCCGCGCCGATGCCGCCGGGTCGAACCGCTGGTCGAATCCATCCTCAGTGGTGAGCCCGAAGCGCAGCCCCGTGTAGTACATGAACTGCAGCGGACCGGCTGCCCCGGCGCGGGAGACCGAGTGCACGCGCCCGCCGGACTCCTTGGCCAGGATCCCGAACAGCAGGCCCTCGGGGATTCCGGCCTCCTCGTAATACGGCCACATCAGGTGGCGCATGTGCATGTAGTTCTCGAAGGCGTCGACCAGCGTTGGCCGCTTCCAGGTCAGCCAGTCGTTCAGCGCGCCCCGCACCAGACTGTTGTACTCGATGGTCTCAGACAGCCCCGTGCCGTCGAACCAGTCACTGCCCAAGCCGACATCAGACACCGGGTCAGCGGGGTCCCCGTCTTGTTCGAAGAATGGCTCGGGCTCGAACAATGCCTCGGGTTCGCCGTCGACGGGATCTCCGTCAGTTTCGATCAGCATGGCGCTGCGCAGGGTCAGCAGATCGTGATAGGCCGCCATGACCCACTGCGTCTCGCAACCCGGCTTCCGTGCACAGGCGTCCCCAGCCATCCAAAGGTCCGCCACCGCGTCCCGGATCCGCGCATGTCCGGACCCCAATTCGCCGCTCCGTATCTCTTCCAGTCCATCCTGGTATCGCGAAACGGCTTCGTCCACGTCCTGGTAGAGCGCGTCGATCGCGACGCGGTCCAGGGGCGAGACCGAGGAACTCATCAGCAGCAAGGCGCAGCCGGCGAACAGAAGCGAGCGGGCATTGAGCGCAAAGGTTCGTGTCATGGACGGCACTCCGCTGGCGAACAGGACGGGTTTCCGCAAACGAGCCGGGGCACCGACACAGCCCTCGGCAGCGGATCTCGGACGAGACCGAAGTTCCGGGTCTCACCCTCCGGTATATTGATCGTGACGGTCTCACTGACCACTGTGCAACCTCGATCCTCTCCGAACCGGTCATGGCGATACAGGTAGCAGATCTTACCAAGCGTTTCGGCAAGGCGGTCGCGGTCGACGGCATCAGCTTCTCGATCGCCGATGGTTCGGCCACGGCCCTGTTGGGGCCGAACGGGGCCGGCAAGACCACGACGCTGGCCATGCTGCTGGGGCTGATGACGCCCAGTTCCGGAAGCATCCGCGTCCTGGGAACGGACATGCTCCGTCAGCGCTACCAGGTACTGGGACGCATGAACTATGCCTCGCCCTACATCGACCTGCCGCAACGTCTCACCGTGCGTGAGAATCTGAACGTCTACGGGCGCCTGTATGGGGTGAAAAATCTTCGCACAAGGATAAAGACACTTACAGAAGAGCTTGATTTGGATAGATTCATGGAACGCCCCTACCGCGAAATGTCGGCAGGCCAGCGCACCCGCGTGGCCCTCGCCAAAGCGCTGCTGAACGAACCCGAGGTGCTGCTTCTGGATGAACCCACCGCGTCGCTGGACCCGGACACCGCCGACCGGATCCGCGGCCTTCTCGAGGCGTACCGCGGCCGAACCGGCGCGACACTCCTTCTGGCCTCGCACAACATGCCCGAGGTGGAGCGCCTGTGCGATCGCGTCATGATGCTGCGTTCGGGGCGCATCGTGGACGACGGCACTCCGGAGGACCTCGCCAGGCGCTATGGCAGGCGCAACCTGGAGGAGGTGTTTCTCGACGTGGCGCGCCGGGCCTGACCATCCAATGACGCCACCGTTCCAAGCGACCAGCGCATGGCCTCTCTGATCCGGATCTACGCGATGGTGCTGCGCCACATCTATCTGCTGCGCGGCTCCTGGCCGCGTGTGTTGGAACTGGCGTACTGGCCGGTGATGCAGATGATCCTCTGGGGTTTCATCACCCAGTTCTTCATGGGTCACAGCGAATGGGTGGCGCAGGCGGCGGGGTTGCTGCTTGCCGCGGTACTGCTGTGGGATGTGCTGTTCCGGGCACAACTGGGCGTCACCCTGCCCTTCTTCGAGGAACTCTATTCCCGCAACCTCGGCCATCTGTTCGTCAGCCCTCTGCGGCCATGGGAACTGATCGTATCGCTGCTGGGCATCAGCACGGTGCGCACGCTCATCGGTGTGGTACCCGCCGCACTGCTGGCCATTCCGCTCTATCACTACTCCATCTTCACGCTGGGGCTGCCGCTGATCGCGTTCTTCACCCAATTGCTCGTCACCGGGTGGGCGCTCGGGCTGATGGTCAGCGGACTGGTGCTGCGCTTCGGGCTCGGCGCCCAGAGCCTGGCGTGGGTGGCGATCTTCGCCCTGGCCCCGGTCTCCGGCATCTACTACCCGATCGACACGCTCCCGAACTGGCTGCAGCCCGTGGCGCTGGCATTGCCGTCGGCCCACGTCTTCGAGGGCATGCGCGCGGTGGTGCTCGACGAGGGCTTCCACGCTGGGCATTTCTTCGCCGCCCTGGCGCTCAATCTGGTCTACATGGTTCTCGGGGCGGCACTGTTCATGAGCGTCTTCGGCATAGCCCGCCGACGGGGCCTGCTGCTGCACAGCGGCGAATAGACCGGGCGCGCGGTGGCCCGCGAGTGTTATTCTTGGAGCCTGGGCTCCTTTCGTGCAGGGTGCCCCGTTTCACCCCATCCTCTTCCTGCACCTCGCCACCAGCGGAGCCCCTATGGCCAAGCCCAACTACCAGTACGACAAGCGACAACGAGAACTGAAGAAGGAACGGCAGCAGGAAGAGAAACGCCAGAAAAAGCTGGCCCGTACCGCCCCGGACGCTCCCGCGCCCGATGAATCGGAGGAGCAGAAACCATGAGCAAAGGAATGGACCAGAAACGCGACAGCAAGAAGAAACCCGCCAAGTCGCTGCTCGAGAAGCGCGCTGCAAAGGCCGAGAAAAAGAAGAAATAACGCCAGGCCCGGGACCCCGGATGCCGGCGTGCACGCCCTCGCTCCGCGCGTAGTCCCTCGTCGCCCCTGCGACTGTCAGGCCTTCCGCAAAACGCGGCAGCGGCCATTATCGCGCTTACGTCACGATGGCTCGGCCTTCTTCCTGGACGCCCCGTAGAACGACTTGCGCAGCAGGGCCACGGCAAACCCGCCCGTCAGCATGCCCAGGACGTAGACAAGAAAGATCAGGACCGCCAGCGGCATGGTCATGCTGATGGCGAGAAAGGAGACCGTGGCTGCATCGAGATTCTGCAGCATGAACAGCGCGATGATTGCGACGAAGACGACGATCAGTGCGATGTGAAGGTAACGCTTCATGATTGCTCCGCAGGATGTCTGAATTTCGGGATGTTGGCGAGCAGACGAAGGCCGGCAAGTAACAGCGCGTACACGATCAGATGCAGCACCAGCCAGGTCGCGGCGATGGCGCCAAAGATATCCGGGGCCTTCATCACCGTGGTCATCAGGGAATCCTCGTAGTAGAAAAACCACGGGTGACCGGACGCAAAGATCCACTCGTGAAGCCCGTCGAAGACTTCCTGGGGGCCGACCAACCCGACGACGGCTCCCGCCAACACCACCAGGATGCCGTATCCCAGCATGGCTCGCACGAGGGTTGGCGGGCAAACGCCCCTGCGGCCATGCAGCAGCACCAGGATCACCGTCACGGCCGTGATCGACCAACCGGCAATCAACAGTTTCTCCACCAGTGCCGCCACGTCGCGCAAGTGTCCCACCTCGTCCGCACGCAGGAAGCTTCCCAGGACAATGCCGTCCCTGTCCCGGTAAACCAACTGATCCAGTGGGGTTCCCCGCCCGTGAATGCCCTCGACTATGGCGCCGAAGAGACGACGGTGTTCCGCGGGTTCGGTCAGCACGAAGTCGTGCCTGCCTTGCCTGTTCCTTGCGCCGTAGTGGCTGACATGATCCTCGATACCCAGGGCCGAGTACCAGACGGGGTAGAGGAAATCGACCTTGGCCAGCGCATGCCAGGACAACACCAGGGATACGAAGATGAGTCCCACGGCGACCAGACGCCCGGCCCAGCGCCGACCCGACTCACACTGTGTCGTCGCCCCCGCCCGGAAGCCGCCCGCTCGACTCGGCCCGGGCACAGCGTGCGCACCTTTGGCGGAACGGTCGATCCGCGCCGCCCTTCGGGTTCCGGTCACTCCCTTGCCCCCTTTCCCCATTTTCTTCAACCCCATGGTACGCCCCCGCTGAGGCCCGCAATCCGTGTGTTCGTGCCGGGCGATGCTATAAAGAAGGGACCGCCGTCGCCCGTGGCACAGACGAACAGGTTGCATGCATCAGGCGGCGCCTTCCAGCCCAGGCCTCCCGGCGCAGCCCGGCAGGAGCCAAAGACCTAGCGTCATCCGTTACGCAATACACCAGGAATAACGATAATTATCATAGACAAGGAGTTGATTAATGCGAAACGCGTTTAAGATTATCGCTGCTACTTGCTTCGTCGCCATGATGGCCGTTCCAATGCAGGCGGGCGCCTTCTGGTCTGGCCCCGGCTGCATGCTCGCGAACATGTTCGGCATGGGAGGCATGTCCGGCGGCATCAGCTTCTCCGCGGGCGGCGGTGGGTACGGCTCCAGTCATGGGCCCGGCTACGGCTACGGCTATGCCTATGTCTATCCGTATCCTTACGGCCCCGGCCCTGTGTACGGAACCCCGTACCCGGGACACTACGTTCCTCCGATGGTCCCCTACGGTACGCAGCCGCCGACAGCGCCCTTCCGATAGGTTGGCACCACAAGCAACATGGCCATTCTGCCCTCAATCGCAGACATCTCGCAGGCGATCCAGTTGTCCATCGCACCCGTGTTTCTGCTGGTGGGCATTGCCGGCACGGGAGCAAAAACACGGCGCCTCTGACCTCCACCTTCGGGAGGCGAGGCAGTGCAATCCCGCCACCCCGTTATCTTTGTTGCGCCTTCGCCGCAGAAAGCCCTATCCTTGCCATGGCATTATTTCCGTCACAGGGGGTGTTTCATGGAATACGGCGACGCCATCGTCTACCTGACTATCGTGGCATTGGGTGCATCCGTTCTGGTCATCATCGGATTGCTCGCCCTGCTGATCTACAAGGCTTACCAGGCGCCACCGTCGTAAGGGAAGCACGGACTTGGTCCGTGCGAAGAACGCTGGTTCGGCACCGAACGGCCTGCATGGTGCTCTGATCATGACATCGTAACGGTCTTTACCGCCGCAAAGTGCGTTGTCGATCGAACTTCCCTGCGCTGCGGGACTCCCAAGCGCATCGCCTGCGCCTGGAGCCAATGATGACAGCACGCACCCACACCCTTGGCCCCGCCCTCTTCTGCTCCCTGTTGTTCCTGATTTTCCTCATCCCCACACTCGCGGCCGCCGCCTGTCCGGCACCCGGTGAATGGCGCGACGCCGGCGGAAAGCGGCTGTCTCCCGATCGCCTGTTCGAAGATGCCGCCAGCGCGCAGGTGGTTCTGTTGGGCGAGCGGCACGACCGCCTGGAACATCATCGCTGGCAACTGCACACGCTGGCCGCGCTGCACGCCCAGCGGCCGGACATGGTAATCGGGCTGGAGATGCTCCCGCGGGAGTCCCAACCGGCGTTGGACGCCTGGGTCGCGGGCGAATTGGACGAACAGGCCTTTCTGACCGAGAGCGACTGGTACAGGGCCTGGGGCTTTGACGCGGACCTCTACCTTCCGATCCTGCACTTCGCACGGATGCATCGGGTGCCTCTGCTGGCGATCAACCTGGATCGCTCTCTCGTCAGCCGGCTGCGCGAGGAGGGATGGGATGCCGTCCCACCCGAAGAGCGCTATCACATCACGCCCCCAGCTCCCGCGACCGAGGCCTACCGGGAGACGCTCGGCAAGGTATTCGCCGAACATCCCTCCGCGCATCACGAAGACGCCGACATCGAGCGCTTCGTGGCCGGGCAACAGGTCTGGGACCGCGCGATGGCCGCGGGTCTTGCCGAGGCTGCCGAGGAAGGCGTCCTGGCGGTGGGGCTGATGGGTTCAGGGCACTTGGAATACGGGCACGGCGTGCCGCATCAGTTGCGCGACCTCGGCATCGCCGAGACCCGTGTGCTGCTGCCACAGGAGAGCAGGGCCGACTGCACCGAACCGAAGGACGGACTCGCCGACGCATTGTTCGGCATCGCAAGCCACGATCGGTTCGAGCCGCCGCGGCCGCTCCTGCTGGGGGTCCGGATCGACACCGATCCCGCAGGCGTGCGAATCCAGTCGGTCATGCCCGAGTCCGTGGCCGCGGACGCGGGACTCGAAGCCGCGGACATCGTAACCAGCGCCGCCGGCCTGGAAGTCCGCGTGCCGCGAGACCTCGTCACCATCGTCCGCCGCCAGCAGCCTGGTCATGTTCTTCCGCTGACCGTGCTGCGCAACGGCGAAGAAATAGAGATTCTGGCTCGCTTCCCGGCAAACCAGGAGTAAATGGCATGCGGATCAGCGTGAAATTCACTGTCCAGTGCCGTAGATCGGGTTAGCGCAGCGTAACCCGACGTGCCGAGGTGCCGGGGACGACGCTGCCTTGCGGCCATGGGTGGGCACGAGACCCGTCGGGTCACCCCCTTTGGCCTAACCCGACCTACAATTTGCGGCTTTTCATCGTCCGGGGTGGAGCAGTGCCATGACAGTTAGCAGAATTCGTTCTTTCCTGGTCACCGTCGCCCTTGCCGCGGCCTGCCTGCTGCCCGCATCAGCGACTGCGGACGTCCCGCAATGGCGCATGAGTCTCGACCTCGATCCGGAAGCCGGCGGGATCGCGGGTGCACTGCAACTCGACCTGCCGGCGGGGAGCCACGAGTTCCGTCTCCTCGACGCACTGGACCTGCAGGCGGCCCGTGCCGGTGACACCGTCCTGCCCACCACGCGGGTCGCGCCCGGGCGGTACCGCCTCGAGCTACCCGTCGATGCCGGAATCACCGTCTCCTGGGGCGGCACGCTGCCAGACGGCGACCCGATGCGCAGCCGGCTGTTCCTGACCGCTGCCGGCGGCTTCCTGCCCGAGGGGACCGATTGGTACCCGCGCTTCGAACAGGAGAGCTTCGCGCTGCGCCTGGAGGCGCGGGTGCCCGAGGGGCAACGCTTCGTGGCCACCGGCTCCCTCCGGGGCGAACCGGTATCCAGTGACGGACTTTACAGTGCCATCCATGAGCACCCCCGCACCGACGCCATCGTGATCGCCACCGGCCCGTGGGCCGAACGCACGCTGGAGACGAACGGCGTACAGGTCCGGACCCTGTTTCGGGACGACCTCGACGCGGCTCACGCGCAGAACTACCTCGAGCACTCCGCCAAGTACCTGCGCATGTTCAGCGAGCGGGCCGGCCCCTACCCGTATGACAGTTTCACCATCGCCGCCTCGCCCATGCCCGTGGGCTACGCCTTCCCCGGCTTCACCCTGCTCGGTGAACGGGTGATTCCGCTGCCCTTCATCCCGCGCACATCGCTCGCACACGAACTGATGCACAACTGGTGGGGCACCGGCGTGCGCATCGACTACGCCACCGGAAACTGGGCCGAGGGCCTCACCACCTACATGGCCGACTACCACCTGGACGAGCTGCGTGGCGAGGGGCGAAGCATCCGGCACCGCTGGCTGCTCGACCTCGCCTGGCTGCCGGTGGAGGAAGATCGTCCGCTGGAGACCTTCCAGGGCGGCAACCAGGGATCCAACCGCATCGTCGGCTACAACCGGGGGGCACTGCTGTTCCACATGCTCCGCGAGCGCATCGGGGACGAGGCCTTCGACGCCGGCACACGCAAGATTTCCGACCGGCACATGTTCGACGTGGCCGGCTGGGAGGATCTGATACGGGCCTTCAGCGACGCTGCCGGCCGCGATCTGGATTTCTTCTTCGCGCCCTGGCTGGAGCGCTCAAACCTGCCGGAACTCGCCCTGCACTCGGTCAAGCAGGAGAAAAACGGTTCCGGTTGGGTGCTCAGCGGCGAACTCGCGCAGGCCCAGGCGGCTGCGCCATGGCCACTGCATGTGCCTGTCGTGGTCGAGACGGACGCGGCACAGCAGCGCCACGTGGTCGAGCTCGACACCCGCCGGACCCGCTTTGACCTCGCGCTGGATGCGCCAGCCCAAGCCATCACCGCAGATCCCGACTTCGACGTCCTGCGCCGACTGCCCGACCCGCCACCCATCCTCAGGACGGTCAGTCTGAACCCGCACACCCGGCTGATCGCCACACAGGACGGTCTGGCGCCGTTCGCGCGGGCCATCCTCGAACACCCACCGGAGATGGCGGGCGCATTCGATCCGCAACAGCCGCTGCTGGTCATGGGCAGCACCGACGACGTGATCCGCTGGCTGGACTCCGCCGGAGCTCCGAAGGCGCCCGAGGATCTCGCCCGCCGCGGGCATGCCCGCATGTGGACCCTCCCCGGCACGCGCACTGCGGTGGTCAGCAGCAGTGACGCCGAAGGCCTCCGCAACCTTGTCGGCGCGCTGCGCCACCACGGGCATCGCAGCTACCTGGTCCAGGATGCCAACGGACGCACGACCGACTACGGGGTGTGGGAGTCCGAAACCAACCCGTTGCGCATTGAATTGGATTGAACCGGGAGCGTGACGCGCGCCGGGGTGTCATGGCCCCGGCGTCACCCGCAGCACACGCCCGTCCGGCTTGTCGGTAAGCAGGTACAGGGCGCCGTCCGGCCCCGCGCGGATGTCGCGCAGGCGTTCCCCGATTTCCTCGAACAGGATCTCTTCGTCGTCGATCCTGATGCCATCCAGCGTCAGTCGGCGTACCTGGCGCTGCACCAGCGAGGAGATGAACAGGCTCCCGCGCCATTCGGGAAAGAGGTCGCCCTGATACAGCGTCATGCCGGACGGAGCAATCGCCGGGGTCCAGTGACGGACCGGGTCACGCATCCCGGGCAGCGACGTATGCGGGGTGATCCGCGCACCTGAATAATCGATGCCGTGGCTCACGACCGGCCAGCCGTAATTGACCCCCGGCTCAATGATGTTCAATTCATCGCCGCCGCGCGGACCGTGTTCATGCGACCACAGCACGTCATGCTGGGCATCGGGGAACAACCCCTGCACGTTGCGGTGCCCATAGCTGTAGATCTCGGGAAGGGCGTCGTTCCGGCCGACGAATGGG
>PUOZ01000362.1 GCA_003553165.1 Thioalkalivibrio sp. | reverse complement strand
GTTACCCGTCGCGCCCGACGCTTCGGCCCATCGATCAGGTGTACCCAAATCCAGTGTCCGTCATTCGTCGATGACCAACCAGCTTCGGGCAGCGCTCCGGTGTCTGGTCAGGGTCGTGATCGGTCCCTCACACCTACGGGTAGTGGTTGTTCCCCTCGCTACCCAATGCTGCGAAAAAACTCGCATGAACAGTCCGCGTGTAAGCCATTGGAAAACGGCAAGAAAAAATTCCGAACTCGCGGGCTTCGTTCTCGGGTTCCGCGCGAGGGGGAGAGAAAGAGGGCCGGGAGAGGGCGAAATGGCGCGGAAACGGGGGTGGGGGTGGTGTTCTCCGAGTCCGCGCGGGGCCGCAGGAACCCGCGCAGACACGTAAGAATCCAATGAAAAAGGCACCCGGAGGTGCCTGTTTTCATTACTAGTCTGGTGGTGGCACCGCCAGCCGGCGACAAACCATTGTTGAAAGTACGGCTTCGAAGGGCTGTGGGTTGCTGATAACCGACGTCCGTCATGGCCGGGTGGTGTCCAAACGGAGCATCAGCGTAAACGGTTCGGTCGGCGATGCCTGGAAGCCGTAGTGCTCGTAGAACTGCTCGGCGCGATCGTGAAGGGCATGCACGAGCAACGCCCGCACGCCGGCGTTCTGCCCGACGACGAATGTCCGTTGTACGGCATCTTGCAGCATGGCCCCGCCGAGCTTGTGTCCTTGGGCGCGGGTGTTTACGGCCAGTCGGGCCAGCACCAGGACCGGAACGGGGTCCGGCATGTTGCGGCGAACTGCGCCGGAACCCAGGCGGTGTGCGACCGCCCCCGCGGCCATCGCGTAGTACCCCTGAACGCTGTCGTATTGATCCAGGACGACGAAGGTGCGGCTGGCCCCGGTTTGCTGGTTGGCCATCGCCCGGCGTTTGAGCCACTCGTCGAGTGCCGGCTCTCCGCAGGAAAAGTCGTCAAGATGGTGGGCGGCGGTCAGCGGCTGGGGCGCGCCGAGCGGAGGGTTCATTCGCGCCATCCCTGGCGCTCACCTTGCGGGCGGCTTCGCCGTGCAAAACGGCAATCCTGCCGTTTTGTCATTCCTTGGCCCAGGGGGTCTTCAGCGCCATCAGCCGTTCGAGCCCCGGGTTGTGCGCGGGTGGCGCATCGAACAGGTCTATGAACTGCTGGAACTTGTCGGCGTCGAGGTTGAAATAGACCTGATCCAGCAGCACCCCCTGGGCCTTGTCGCAAGCGGCCTCGAGCATGAAATCCGAACGGTTCTTGCCCACGAGTTGGGCGGCGCGGTCGATCAGATCGCGCTGCTCGGGCAGTGCCCGTAGGTTGATGGCGGCGTCACGCATGGAATTGCTCCGCAAGTGCATACACAAAAGATACACAAATCATTGACCGGCGTGTAGCTGTTGTCAACACGGGCTTGCGTTATGGTGGTCAGTTCTACCTCATCTTGAGTGCCTGGTTTTGCTCGGCCAGTGCTTCGAGGCCCTTGGGTGCCCTGCGACGAATAGCGCCCTCTATCGACGCACTATATGCGGCGAATAACTTGCGCATGCGGAGAATGGAGCCCATAATCTCCGCATGAAAAGCGGCGATTACAAGTACATCTGGCAGGCCAGTGACTGGCCCGACTGGCGCTTCGACCTGGCGGCGCTCGCTGGCCCCATGGCGGATGTGAGTCGTGCTCAAGGGCTCTTGATGGGGCGTCTGGCCGACGTGGGCATGGCGCTGCGCGATCAGGCCAGTCTGGCCGCGCTCACCGAAGACGTGGTCAAGACCAGCGAGATCGAGGGTGAGCAGCTCAACGTCGAATCCGTGCGCTCGTCCATCGCCCGCAGGTTGGGCGTGGACATCGGCGCCCTGGCCCCGGTCGATCGACACGTCGAAGGCATGGTCGAGATGGTGCTCGATGCCACGGCCAACTGCCATGCGCCGGTGTCGCGTGAGCGGTTGTTCGGCTGGCATGCCGCGCTGTTTCCCACTGGCTACTCCGGCCTTGCCAAGATCAAGGTCGGCGCCTGGCGCGACGATGCCAGCGGTCCGATGCAGGTGGTGTCTGGCCCCATCGGTCGCCAACGGGTGCATTTCGAAGCGCCGCCCGCCGATCGCCTCGATGCCGAAACCAGCCGCTTCCTCGACTGGTTGAACGGGCCATCGAACGAACCGCCGCTGCTCAAAGCTGGCCTCGGCCATCTGTGGTTCGTCACTCTGCACCCGTTCGACGATGGCAATGGTCGTATCGCCCGGGCCATCGGTGATCTGTTGCTGGCACGCGCCGACAGTAGCCCGCAACGCTTCTACAGTTTGTCGGCGCAGATCCAGCGCGAACGCAAGGCTTACTACGACATCCTGGAGCGGACGCAGAAACGGTCGCTGGACGTCACCGAGTGGCTCACCTGGTTCCTCGACACGCTCCATGGCGCTGTCGACCAGGCGCAGCACACTCTCGACGCCGTGCTGACCAAGACGCGATTCTGGCAGCGCTGGGCGGCCACACCCTTGAACGAGCGGCAGGTGAAGTTGCTGAACAAGCTGCTCGACGGCTTCGAGGGAAAACTCACAAGCAGCAAATGGGCGGCCATCGCCAAGTGCTCGCCGGACACGGCTCTGCGCGACATCAACGACCTGCTTGCACGAGGTGTGCTGCGGAAATCGGATGCGGGTGGGCGCAGTACCAGCTACGAGCTGAACGATTTTCCGTCATAGGCGCGTCTTCTGAATTGACTTGGCTGGCGGACCGAACAGCGTCTTCATGGACTCCTGCGAACTCATGCGCAAGGAGACCAAGGTGGAAGTCGTTCACCTCAACCAGAAACAACTAGCTGCCCGCGGGGGAGAGCGGGGCTTTGAATCTGTAGGAACAGTACTCTCTCGGAGGCAGGACTCGGCCCCACGCAGTCTCACAGGCGCCCGTC
>PUOZ01000068.1 GCA_003553165.1 Thioalkalivibrio sp. | reverse complement strand
CGTCGTCCCCGGGATCTCGTCGGGTTACGCTGCGCTAACCCGACACTTTGCGGCTTTTCATCATCAGGGGTGGCGCACTCCGAGGCCATGAGAATTGGAGAAAGCGTGGCCAGGGATGCACCGAGCCGCCTGAAGCGTTTTCGATCCCGCTTGATCATCGACTCAGTCTCGGCGGCCTGCGGTCGGCAAGCGGGCGCACTCCTGCGATCCCGTTTTCAGCTATGGAAGGATAATGGCTCTTGCTACGTCAAATAGCATTGAAACGTCTCATAGACGGTTTCCGCCCCGTGCAGACACAGAGCCCCCACAGAGGAAATCCACTTATGTTCTTCATGCTCCGCAACAGGCTAACTTTTGCATTCGCAATGGCGTTTGCACTGTTGGCGCTCGCTGCCCCTGCTCAGGCCGACCGGCCTGACTTCCTGGTCGACGCCACCTGGCTGGAGGATCACATCGATGATCCCGCGCTGGTGCTGCTCGAAGTGCGCTATTACCCGAATCGCTACTTCACCGTCGGCCACATCCCCGGCGCGCGCCAAGTCCAGCGCTTCTCCGATCTCGGCGACAATCACGCCGTTCCCGTGATGCGCTACCCGACCATGGAGGCGTTCCAGGCAACCCTGCGCGGCTGGGGCGTGAACAACGACTCGCTGGTGGTGATCTACGACGACTCACGCACCGCGCTGGCCTCGCGCATCTACTTCCTGCTCGACCTCTACGGCTTCGACATGGACCGGGTCCGAATCATGGATGGCGGCACGGGAGAATGGGAGGCGTTCAACGACCTCTCCACCGAAGCACCCGAGGTGACGACTGGAAACGTGACCCTGCAGCCGGCGCGCGAAGGGTTGGTCATCGAATGGACCGACATCTATCGCGATGTCTACTCGCTGCGTGACGAGAACATCGTACTGCTCGATGCCCGTCCCGAGGCGCAATACACCGGCGAGGTGATGAACGGCGCCGTGCGTGCCGGCCACATCCCGGGCGCAGTCAATGTCGAAGGTCTGCAGGGCACGGATGGCCAGAAGTGGCGTTCGCTGGAACACCTGGCCGAGATGTACGCGGACATCCCCAAGGACAAGACCATCTACGCGTACTGCCATGACGGCTTCCGCAACACCATGGCCTACATCCAGCTGAAGGCGCTGGGCTACGAGGACGTGCGCCTATACAACGGCGGCTGGGCCCACTGGGGCAACGAACTCTCGCTGCCGGTGATAATGGGCTCCGAACCCTGGGATGCCGCTCACGCCTTGTAAGGCACGCCGCGGGCGTGGGGTGGCTCGTTACTCCATCGCTCGTTACTCCATCAGCGCCACGGACTTGATCAGCGCGTAGATGTGCGTTCCGGGTTCGAGGCCCAGTTGCCGGATCGCCCACGGCGTCACCTCGGCGAGCAGCATCTGCCCGTCGGCCGTCCGCGTCGCCACCACGCAGCGGCCGTTTCGTGGCGCATCGATGCGTTCGATCACAGCGTGCAGGTGGTTCTGGATACTGATGCGACGGGGATCATCCAGTGCGAGACTGACGTCGCGAGCAAGGATACGCACCCGTGTTTGCTTTCCAACGGAAACGGTCGCCGCATCGGGCAGCCAGAGGCGTGCGCCCTGTCCACCGAAAGGCCTGAGCCCGTGCTCGTTCTCGGGGCCGAGGACACCCTCCAGTACCGAGGCCGCCCCCGCATCCGCGAACAATGGGGAATCCGGGCGGCACAACGCCTCCCGCAGAGTCTCGCTGCGGTCGATCCGACCGTCGCGCATGAATACCACCCGATCGGCCAGCCGTTCAACCTCGTCGGGAGCATGGGTGACCAGTACGATCGGAACTCCCGCCTCGCCGGCCATGCGCGAGAGGAAAGGGATGATCTCGCGCTTGGTCTGGGTGTCCAGCGCCGCCAGCGGTTCATCGAGCAGCAGCAGTTCAGGGCTGGTCAACAAGGCCCGACCGAGCGAGACGCGTTGGCGCTGACCGCCGGAGAGCTGATCGATCGGGCGGTCGAGAAGCTCGCTGATGCCGAGCATTTCAGTGGCTTCGCCCAGTTCCAGCCTGCGCAATGCCTTCGGTGTGCGTTTGTACCCATAAAGCAGGTTTCCGCGCACGGACAGGTGCTGAAGCAGGCTGTGTTCCTGGAAGACCAGGCCGATGCGCCGCTTGTGCAGTGGCACAAAGTGCCGTGCCTGCTGCCAGATCCGATCGCCGAAGCGGACCTGGGCGCCGCGGACCTTTTCCAGGCCGGCAATGATTCGCAGCAACGTCGTCTTGCCGCAGCCGGACCGCCCGAAAAGCGACGTAACGCCTTCCAGGGGCAGGTCGATGGCCGCGTCCAGCGTGAAGGAGCCTCGCTGCAGGCGGGCCCGCACGGACAGGCTCATACCTGCGCCACCCGGAACCGCCGGGTGATGCTGTAGACCACGAACAGCGTCAGGAACGCGAAGATCACCAACATCAGTGACAACCGGTGCGCGGCCTCGTAGTTCATCGCCTCGGCGTGGTCATAGATCAACACCGACAGGACCTTGGTCTCACCGGGTATGCTTCCGCCGAGCATCAGGATCACCCCGAACTCGCCGATGGTGTGGGCGAAGGTCAGCGTTGCGGCGACGACGAACCCGCCCCGGGTCAAGGGCAGAATGACCGTGAAAAAGCGGTCGAACAGATTGGCCCCGAGGCTGCTGGCGACTTCCACCGGACGCCGACCCAGGTTGTTGAATGCCTCGGTCAGGGGCTGCACCGCGAACGGCATGGAGTACAGCACCGAGGCCACCAGAATGCCCTCGAAGCTGAAGGCCAGGTGATGCAAGCCCATGGACTCGAGGGTGCCCCCCACGAAGCCTCGCGGCCCCAGCACGATCAGCAGGTAGAAGCCGAGGACCGTCGGGGGCAGCACCAGCGGCAGGGCAACGATCGCCT
>PUOZ01000232.1 GCA_003553165.1 Thioalkalivibrio sp. | reverse complement strand
CGTACATGCGCGACAACACATCGGCCTGGGTGCTGCAGAAGGACGGCAGCTACCAGCGCCAGTCGCCTGCCAACGGCGCGGCGCCCTACTCCGTACAGCAGGACCTGCTGGCAAGACTCGCAAATCGGTAATCGGCGTCTTCCGCCGCCGCCCGCTTATGGAGTGCGGGAGCTTGCTCCCGCGATGCGGTCGCGGGGATGACCCAGCTCCGCACAGCGGCGGCAAGCCGACGCACTCCCTGGGCGCTGCCGCTTGCGTCATTCGAGGGACATCCGAACATCGGGGTTAGCGCGCCTTCAGGGTGAAGCCCAGTTCCGCGATCTGCTCGGCCTCGTTCTCCAGGTCCGCCGCGGTCAGCGGATGGTCCGCCAGCCAATCCGGCGCGAACTCCAGGGCGATGCCGTTACGGGTCGCGGTGACCGCCTGGATCGGTACCACTTCGTCGGTGCGCGAACGGTGCAGCAGCACGGCCAGCCGCAGCAGGATGGCAAGCCGGAGCAGGCGCTTGCGTCGCGCCTTGGGCCGTTCCTCGAACAGCCGCTCCTGCAGCCGCCGCCGGTGGGCGCGCACCAGCAGGGCCATGTCGGCCTGCTCCAGGCGCGAGAAACCCGGCAGGTCGGCGTGGGTCAGAATGTAGTCGCCATGCTTGTGATACCGGCTGTGCGCCAGCGCCAACCCGATCTCGTGCAACTCCGCGGCCCAGTTCAGCAGATCGCGCTCACTCTCGCCGAGACTCCAGGCCTCCGCCACGGGAGCGAACAGACGCTGCGCCTCTGCCATCACGCGGTCGGCATGGGCCGCATCCACGGCGAAGCGCTTGCGCAGGTGGTGAATCGTGCGTCCGCGCACGTCCTCGTGGTGGAAACGCCCGAACAGGTCATGCACCACGCCCTCGCGCAGGGCGCCGTCGGAGGTCGTCAGACGCTCGATGCCCAAGCCGCGGAAGGCACCGATGATCACCGCCAGACCGCCCGCGATCACCGGGCGCCGATCGTCGCTCAGGCCGGACAGGTTCAGACGGTCGACCTCTCCGACCTCGATCAACTGCGCACGCAGGGACTCGAGCCCGGACAGGCTCATGCCCGGCGTCTTCTCCATGCCGGTCTCGTGCAGGATCCGGTCCAGTGCGAGCATGGTTCCCGACGAACCCAGAGCCTGCTCCCAGCCCAGGCTCCGGTATGCGGTCACAATCGGCTGCAACTCCAGCTGCGCGTGCAGCTCGGCCTGGCGGAACCTCCGAGCGGTGATGCGCCCATCGGGAAAATGCAGCGCACTGAAGGTCACGCAGCCCATCTGCAGGCTTTCCGCGAGCTGCGGCTCGAAGCGCTCCCCGATGATGAATTCCGTGCTGCCGCCGCCGATGTCGATCACCAGCCTGCGGCCGCCGTCGTCGGCCAGGCTGTGGGCCACGCCCAGAAAGATCAGCCGTGCCTCCTCGCGCCCGCCGATGATCTCGACCGGGTGCCCCAGCGCCTCCTCGGCGAGTTCCAGGAAGCGCCGCGCCGAACGCGCCTTGCGCAGGGTGTTCGTCCCCAGGGCCCGCACGCTGCCAGGTGGCAGCGTGCGCAGACGCTGGCCGAACCGGCCCAGACACTCCAGCGCCCGTTGCTGGGCCTCCGCGGAGAGCCGGTTCCTGGCATCCAGCCCGCTCGCGAGCCGGACCGTTTCCTTCAACCGGTCGACCATGATCACCTCGCCCTCGTGCCAGCGGGCGACGATCATGTGAAAGCTGTTCGAACCCAGGTCCACCGCTGCGACGGTGTCGAATCCGTCCTGCCGTGTTCCCGCCCGGTCCGGTTTGTCTGCAGCCATCGTTTCCCCTGGTTCCCTAGAGCTTTCGCAAACCATACTGCGGAAGTTTCCAGATCAATTCCACAGCGCCCCGGCCCAGCCCGTCAGGGATGCGCAGCGCGCAAGCGGCCCCCTTCTCCATCGGCACCGGGGCACCACGCCCGCAGAGCCACTCTCCCAGCAGCAGCGAGAGATCCGGCTCGTGCCCGACCAGTACGCCGGTCTGTCCGCGCACAAGCCGCGGCTGCAGCCACTCTCCCAACGCGCCGGGATCCCAGGGCGGCAGTAGGAAGTCCGGGGCCTCCACCGGCCGCTCGAAGACTTCGGCGATCCCCTCCGCCGTCTGCCGCGCCCGTGCGTACGGGCTGCTCCACACGTGGTCCAGCGTCCCCAGAAGCCGATGCAAGCCCGCGGCGGCGGCTCGGTTGTGTTGGCGACCCTCGGCGGTCAGCGGCCGCTCCCGATCCGGACGCCCCGTTTCCCGGCGGAAACGCTCGGGGTCGCCCGCCTGGGCATGCCGGACCAGTACCAGAAGACGTTCGCGCGCAGCAGGGACCGTTTTCATCGGCTCCCCTCCCGGTCACTGGGTGAAACATTCCGAAACGTGGACATCGATCGGTCCTCCTGACGGCACGGCACCCGTGCATCAACACGGCGGGAAAGCTACCATGAATGCCGGGAGCCTGCCGCGCTTCCAGGCCCGGACCCACCAGCCGAGATCCGCCCATGTGCCGCCACGTCGCCTATATCGGCCCGGAATTGTCGCTGCAGGAGATCCTCTTCCTGCCACCACACAGCCTGGTACGCCAGGCCAGCGAACCGGAGGAACTGCGTTATGCGCGCGTGAATGCCGACGGCTTCGGCTTCGGCTGGTACGGCGAGGACGACAAAGCCGTGGTTTACCGCCGGGCCGACCCCATCTGGCAGGACCCGAACCTGGCCGAGCTTGCGCGCAACCTCTACGCCGACCTCTGGCTCGCAGCCGTTCGCAGCGCCTCGCCGGGGTTTGGCGGCGATGTCGTGAATGCCCAGCCCTTCGCACTCGGCGACCTGCTGTACAGCCATAACGGGCTGATCGAGGGCTTCCGTCCTGGGATCCGGCGGCAGATCCAGAACATCATCGAACCGGAGGTCGAGGCGGACATCCTGGGCACGACCGACTCCGAGCATCTCTTCGCATTGATGCGCCAGTATCTGCTCGATGACGCGGACCTCAGCCTCGAAGGCGCGATGATCGAGGCCTTCTCGACGCTCGAGTCCTGGCTGGGTCCGGATCGGGCCCTGCTGAACGTAATCCTGACCGATGGCGAACGGCTGGTCGCCAGTCGCCATGCGGTGAACGACATCAGCCCCAGCCTCTATTACACCAGCGACGACGACAGCTTCCCCGAGGGCGCCGTCGTCATCGCGTCCGAGCCGCTGACCGAGCGCGAGCGCTGGCGCAGCATCCCCGAGGGCCATATCCTGGTGGTGGTGCCGGACGAACCTCCGGAACTGCTGGCACTGTGATGTCCGCCCCTTACCGGCGCACCCGCACCGTACAAACTTTCACGCCCGCCGCCACTCCAACGTGTGTCTGCCAGGTGTGATCCGACCCGGAAACGCTCATGGCCCCCAGTCGAGGCTCCCGATCATGTTTCGAATGCCGTTTGCCCTGATCCTCATCGCGGTTCTCTGCGCCGGCGCGTCCGTCGCAACGGCCGATGACGGGTCCACCCTGCTTCAGATCACCGCCCATGCCGAAAGCGAGGTCGAGAACGACCTGATGACCATGCACCTCAAGGCGGAGCGGCGGGACACCGAGGTGGCGCAGGCCACGGCTGCGGTGAACCAGCTGATGCGCGATGGTCTCGAGCGGGCGCTGCGGGTCCCGACCATCGAAGCGCGCAGCCTGGGCTACAGCACATCCCCGGTGTACGACCGTGACCGCAGCCGTACCGAGCCGGTTGCCTGGCAGGTCGAGCAGAGGCTGGAACTGAAGGGCAGGGATTTCGATGCGCTCACGGAGATGGCGGCTGAACTGCAGGGCCTGGGGCTCGCGATCACGCAGATCCAGTTTTCCATCAGCCCGGAGACACGTGCGGTGCACCAGCAGCACCTGCTGCTCGAGGCCATCCGCAGGTGGCAGCGCATCGCCCAGGAGATGGGCGCCGCCATCGGCGCCTCACACATCTTCCCGAAGGAACTCAGGATGGGGGATGACGGATTCCCGGTACCCCGACCGATGCTGGCCATGGGCATGAGAGCGATGGAAGACGCCGCCGCGGCTCCGGCGCTGGAGGCTGGACGATCAACGCTGCGGGTCACGGTCTCGGGCGAAGCCCGTGCCTACGGTGCCGCCACATTACGGACCCTCGACCGCCGCTGAGCGCCCACACCCGGATCGCCCCCGGACACGCAGCCTCGCGCGACTTCCGGCGATCCCGGACCGCTTCGGTCAGGGCGCCAGCAACAGCTCCAACTCGCCCTCGCGGACCTCCAGCGCTTCGATGCCCGCGCCAAACGCGCCGAGGCCGCTGGTCGCCAGTAGATCGCTTCCCTTCCAGCCTCCCAGCCAGGCAGCCGGAAGGGGTACCCCGCCGACACTGATTCCTAGCAACCGCGCCTCGAGCCGCTCATCCCGCGTCAGCAGCTGCAGTCCGGTCCGAACACGCAGGCTGCGCCCCCCGAGCAGGGGCAGGTCCTCGGGCACGTCAACCAGGAAACTCGCGCTGACCTGGCCCGGCGACAGCCGCACTGCGGCGCGCCCGGCCAGCGCCGGATCGCGGGCGATGGCGGCGTTGAGTTCACGCTCGGTAAAACGGATCCGGCGCCGATCCGGGTCCTCGGCATAGATCTCCGGCGCCACTACGCGCCCTTCATCGGGGTCCGCTGGCGACTCCGGCACCGCCTCCGGGCGCGGCTCGGCGACCGCGGCATCGCGCAGCGCAGTCAGCTTGAGATCCAGTGCCCGCTGCTCCTGCGGCGTCAGGGTCACCGGGACATCGCGCTGGGCCTGCAGCAGGTAGGCGATCCAGGCGCCCGCCACGATCAGCAACAGGGCCAACAGCTAGACCAGAATCCAGGCCATGCGTGGCGATCGCGTTGTCCTCACGGGCGGGGTTCTTCTGTCCACGAGTCCTGCACCTTTTTTCTGCAGCCTGCGACGGTAAACGGTAGCATAGGGCCGTCACATCGGCATTGGAGCGGATTCATGCGCGCGGCCCTCCTCATCGTGTTGGCGTTTCTGCTGGCACCTCCCGTTTACGCTGGTCCACAGGCCTACAGCCCGGAGGTCGCGGCCGACCTGAGCGCCGAAGAACAGCGGCGCGAGGCCGAACGTCACCTGGCGCTGGAACCGCCGGACCTGGTGGAAGCCCGGCTCTGGCTTGAGAGTGCCGCGGAAGACGGTTCGGTCGAGGCCATGGCTGCAGCCGGTTGGCTCTACGAACAGGGTCTGGGCGTGGATCCCGACGTCGCGCGCGCGCTGGAGTACTACACCCAGGCCTATGAAGCGGGCGAGAACGAATACGGGCTGCGCATTGGCTGGCTGCATATCCAGGGTCTCGGGATGGAACCGGACCGGGCTGAGGGCGAGGCCTGGTTCCGCCGGGTGATCGAGGAGCGCGATGACAGCGCTGCCCGCCTCGCGCTGGGAACGATGCTGATCGCCGACGCCGCGGCCAGCCTGCGTCCTGACCGAGCCATCGAAGCTCGCGACCTGCTCGACCAGGCTCTGCAGGACGGCATCACCGAGGCGGCGCACTACCTGGCCCAGATCCACTTTGAAGGGATCGGCAACCTTCCCGCCGACCCCAGGCGCGCCGCCTACTACACGCGGATCGGCGCCGAAGCCGGCAATCCCGAAATGCAGGGCTGGCTGGCCCTGCTGCACGCCCGCGGCGATGCGTTGCCAGTGGACCTGGTCGAGGCACACAAGTGGGCCAGTCTCGCCGCGTCGGGAGGGGATGCGACCGGTGAACGGCTTCGGCGGGAACTGGCAACCCACCTCGACCAGGCGCAACTGCTCGAGTCCCGGCGCAGGGCGCTGCAATGGCTGAACGAACAATAATTTTTATTTTCCATTACTTAAGGAAGGAACCTGACCCATGATTGAAATCTCTGGCCTCCTTGGCCTGGTACTGCTGGTCCTGGTCATCTGGGCCATCGTCAGCACGGTACAGAGCGGTGCCTCCACCGGCACGAAAGTCGTCTGGATCGTGGTCCTGGTGCTGCTGCCCCTACTGGGCTTCATCCTCTGGCTGATCTTCGGACCACGCTCGGGCCGCTGACGGACCGCGCGGGACGTTCAGCGACTCGGGAATCATCGCTAGAAGTTTGAAGGCGCGCGGATGTGGAGGCCAGCCCCGGCCGATGGGTTTTCCGGCGCCGCTCGGAGTCAGCGAGAGGGCTCACCTCCCGCACAGAACGGCCTGCAGAGCTTTCGCGCTCGTCAGGTTCCGCGCTTTGGGCGCAGGGCCGTGGTCCGGCCTGTCTCCGTGTTAAGTTCGCGCAATTCCCCTGCACGCTCCGGTGGAACCTCCGCCCATTCGAAACGCCAGCGCCAGTTCCCCTTGGTGGTTCCCGGGGTGTTCATTCGGTGCGCGCTGCCCAGTTCCAGCGCATCCTGCATCGGGATCACCGCAAGCCGCGCCGGCGATATCATTGCCGCGCGGATCAGCGCCCAAGGCATGGAGGCGCCCTCGGGCTGCCCGAGCTTGTCGAGTACCCGGGTTCGGGCCTCCGGCGATAGCGAATCGAACCAGCCCCGCGTCGTGTCGTTGTCGTGCGTTCCCGTGTACACCACCCCGCGCTCGACATGGTGCTCGGGGAGATAGGGATTGTCGGGGCCGCCGTCAAAGGCAAACTGCAGGATCTTCATGCCGGGCAGCCCGTAGCGGTCGCGCAGGGCCGTGACCTCGTTGGTGATCACGCCCAGGTCCTCCGCCAGCAGCGGCAGCTCCCCGAAACGCTGCAGCAGCATCTCGAAGAACGCGGCACCCGGCCCGGGTTTCCATTCACCGCCGATCGCGGTCGTCTCGTTCGCGGGAATCGACCAGTACGCCTCGAAACCGCGGAAGTGATCGATGCGCAGCCCGTCGAGGCCCTCGAGCGCCCATCCAATCCGCCGCAGCCACCAATCGTAGCCATGCTCGGCCATGTAGTCCCAGCGGTAATGCGGATTGCCCCAGCGCTGGCCGGTTTCGGAGAAATAGTCCGGGGGAACCCCGGCCACCGTGTGCGGCTGGCCGTCGGCGTCCAGGTCGAAGTTCTCCGGGTTCGCCCAGACGTCGGCGGAGTCGTGAGCGACGAAGATCGGCATGTCCCCGAGCAGGAGGATGTCACGGGCATTGGCCTCGGCGCGCAGCGCCGACCACTGCCGGAAGAAGACGAACTGGGCAAAGCGGACCGCTTCCAGCGCCTCTCTTGCCTCCGCGCGCAGCTGCTCGAGTCGCCCCGGCGAACGATGCAGCAGCGGCTCCGGCCAGGTCCACCAGGGGCGGTTGCCCTGCAGCCGCTTGACCACCGCGACCAGGGCGAAGTCTTCCAGCCAGTCGGCGCGAGCCCGGCAGAACTCCAGGTAGTCCGCCCATCCCGCCCCACCCGCCGCCTCTGCGGTTGCGCGCGCTTCCGAGAGCGCCTGCCCGATCGGCGCTCGCGCAGAGGCCGCACGGATCCAGCCGTCCTTGACCAGCGCCTCCGGATCGATCATCCGCGTGTCGCCGGCGAAGGCGGAAACACAGGCATAGGGCGAACCGTCGGCCTGCGGCGGGTTGATGGGCAGGATCTGCCAGACACTGAAACCGGCCTCCTCCAACCAGCCGAGGAAATGCCTGGCCTCGGCTCCGATCCGACCGACCGGTCCGGGACCCGGCAGGGAAGTGGGGTGGAGGATCAACCCCGCGCGGCGTTTCTCCATCAGGCAGTTCTGAAGTTCGGTATTGGTCACGAGTGCGCCTGCCCCCGTCGCATCGTGCCCCCGGTCGCCGGATCGCCACCGCCGGTGGAAAGCACCACCGAGAGCGACTCCGGAACCGCGAGACCCGCGCGCTGATATAGCGCTGCCAGATGCCGTCGGTACAGCGCCTCGAAGTCCCCGACCGAGCCCGCCGGATTGTAGGCGCCGAACCACCAGCACCAGTCGGATCCCTCGCAGATCGCCATCTGCTCCAGCAGCGCATCCGTGTGCAGCTCGGAATGCTGCCGCACCGCGGCATCCACCGCCTGTTTCGCCTCGATCAGGCGGTCCCAGCCAAGATTCTTTTCCGGATCGCCGATCCAGGTGGAGAAGGTTCCATAGACCCAGCTGCCGGCAACCACGGCCGGGAGCTCGGGTGCGCTCCCGGAACGCAGGTCGCAGATGTCGGCAAAGGTGCGGAGGTTGATGCGCGGATGGTCGGACAGACGCTCGTAGAGACCCTGCAGGAAGTGGAAGCCGTTGTCCGGGTAATACTCCCAGGCGTTCTCGCCGTCGAGGATCACCGACACCACCCCACCCACGGGGGGCGCATCGACGATGTTTTCCAAGTGGTGAATGAAGTCGCCCACGGCGTCGCGCGCATGCCAATCCGCGTAGCGGAAGCCGATCGCGTCGGACAATCCATCGTCCCGGAAGAAGGTAAGAATGCGCGTGCCCGTCAGGCCATAAGGCTGGTGCAGCCAGCCGTCGCGCGGGCCCTTCTCGGCATCGGGCAGCGCCGCCAGGCTGTTCGCGAGCACGGTCTGACCACTCGCCGACCACGCCAGGCCGTATTCATCCAGCAGCTTCAGCGTGGCGGTGCTGATCCCGCCTTCGGAAGGCCAGCAGCCTCTCGGAGCGAAGCCGAAGTGCTTCTCAAAGACCGCGAGGCCGTGCTCGATGTGCCAGCGCACCCGCCCCTCGCCATCCGGGTAGGCTCGGTGCGTCGGCAGGATCACGTCCGGCATCGCCTCCTCCGCCGACTCGACCTCGAGCAGCAACGGCATGATCGGGTGGGCGTAGGGCGTGAAGGAGATTTCCACCCGTCCGGACTCCGCGAGGGCCCGGTAGCGCGGAATGATGTCGCTGAGCACGTAGCCGATGAGTTCCAGGAGCTGCCGCCGCGTGCCGGCGTCGTGTCCCTCTTCCTCGGCCAGCCAGCGCTGGACCTCGGGGTTGTCACGACGCACGGTGGCGCCGAGCCAGGCCAGGTGATAGCAGGTCGCCAGGTCCAGGAAGAAGGCCGCATCCAGGTGCCGCAGCAGTACCGGGTCCTCCTGCGCTCGTGCCGCGACCTGCACCAGGCTGCGAAACAGGGGCATCGTATCGATCATGCGCGGCGCGTGCGCACGCAGACAGACGCGGATGATCTCGGCCCGGGCGGCGACATCGGACGGCACGGACTCCGTCGTCAGCAGCGCCAGAACCGGATCCGGGATCGGCTCACCGCGATTCAGGAAATCCTGGATCCGCCGTGCGTAATCCGCGATCTGCTCGAGCAGGATCGGCGCGAAGTTCACCACGGCACGCGCCTCCGGGGCCGCCTCGAGGTGCGCGGCCATATCGGAGTAGTCCTTCATCGCATGGAGGTAGGTCCACGGGAGGGCGTAGGCCTCCTGCCCCTGCTCGAAATACTGCGGCTGGTGCATGTGCCAGCACAGCACGACGTCCAGACGCGGTTTCGGCGCCTCGGCGGCCGTGCGCTTAGCGGACATAACGCGAGAGTTGTCCGAGCATCTCGGGCGTGATCACACGCACGCCCTTCGGCGAGATGAAGAAGTGCCGGGCATCCTCCTTCTCGTCGACACCGATCTTCATGCCGTCCGGAATCTGGCAACCCTTGTCGATCACGCAGCGCCTTACCTCGCAGTTCTGTCCGATGTGCACGCTGGGCAAAATCACCGAGTCCTGGACCACCGAACCGGCGTCGACCTGCACGTCGGAGAACAGCAGAGAATGGCGCACGGTGCTGCCGGAGATGATGCAGCCACCAGAGACCATCGAGTCGATGGCCATGCCACGCCGGTCGTCGTCGTCGAACACGAACTTCGCCGGGGGCCACTGCTCCTGGTAGGTCCAGATCGGCCACTCGCTGTCGTAGAGATTCAATTCAGGGGTCACGCCGATCAGTTCCAGATTGGCTTCCCAGTAGGAATCCACGGTCCCGACGTCGCGCCAGTAGGCCTGCAAGTCGTTCTTTTCGTCACGGAAGGGGTAAGCCATCACCTTGTACCGGTCGATGATCCCGGGAATGATGTCCTTGCCGAAGTCGTGACTGGAACGGCTGTCGTCCGCATCACGGATCAGGCGTTCGAAGAGGAAGGCGGTATTGAAGACGTAGATGCCCATCGACGCCAGCACGACACCCGGCTTGCCGGGCATCGATGGCGGCTCATCGGGCTTCTCCAGGAAGTCGGTCACCCGGCCCGTGTCGTTGACCGCCATGACCCCGAAGGCACGCGCCTGCTCCGGATCCACCTCCAGGCAGCCGACCGTCATGTCGGCCCCGCTCTCGACGTGATAGGCGATCATCTGCCCGTAATCCATCTTGTAGATGTGATCGCCGGCCAGGACAAGCACGTATTCCGGGGCATGCTGCCGAATGATGTCGATGTTCTGATACACGGCATCCGCGGTGCCGGCGTACCAGGACGTCTCGATCCGCTGCTGCGCCGGCAGCAACTCGATGAACTCGCCGAACTCACCGCGGAGGAAGCTCCAGCCGCGCTGCACGTGCTGGATCAGCGAGTGCGCCTTGTACTGGGTCAGCACGCCGATCCGTCGGATTCCGGAGTTGATGCAGTTCGAGAGCGGAAAGTCGATGATCCGGAACTTGCCTCCGAACGGGACCGCCGGCTTTGCCCGCCACAGGGTCAGGTGCTTGAGCCGCGACCCGCGGCCACCGGCAAGTATCAGCGCGAGTGTCTCCCGGGTCAGCCGGCTGACGAAGCGTTGCGGTTGGGGATTCATGCGATAATCCTTCCGTCCTTTGATTGAATGTCAGCCCGCACACGCACTGGACCGGCCACTGACTCTACCGGTATGGTCGGTGCAAACTTCCAGGTGATTAGCCATCAGTATGACAACAGCCTTGCACAAATGCATCCGCCCACAAGAGGGAGAGCTGGCCCGGTTGCGCGAGGCTCGCTGGCACGACCCGCACCGGCTGTTGGGTCGTCACGCACTGGATCACGAGACCTGCTGCTTCCGGACTTTCCTGCCACAGGCCACCGAGGCCTGGCTCATGGTCAGCACCGGCGAGTCGGCGGCGCTGCATCGGGAACCGATGGCCGCGCAGCCGGATTTCCCGGGCCTGTTCACCTGGACCGGTTCGCTGGCGAGCTGCCCGCTGCACCCGACCGTGCTGTGGGCGGAGGTTAACGGCCGCACGTTACAGTTCGTCGACCCCTACAGCTTCTCCCCGCACATCTCCGGGTTTGACCTGCACCTTTTCGGCGAAGGGCGCCATTGGCACGTCCACCGCATGCTCGGAGCGCACATCGAGACGCGGGATGGCATCACCGGCGTCCGCTTCGCGGTCTGGGCACCGGCCGCGGAGCGGGTCAGCGTGGTCGGGGACTTCAATCACTGGGATGGACGCGTCCATCCGATGACGGTGCATGGCAGCAGCGGGGTCTGGGAACTGTTCATCCCCGGCCTTCCCGACGGCACCCTGTACAAGTACGAGATCCGCAACCGAGATACGGGTCATGTTCTATTGAAAAGCGACCCTTATGGCGCTTCTTTCGAGTTACGTCCGAATACCGCGAGCCGGGTCTTCGGCGGCTCCGGTTACGCCTGGAACGACGAGGCGTGGATGCATCGCCGCGATCCCTATGCCTGGAAGGGGCGTCCCCTCAGCGTGTACGAGGTACATCTGGGTTCCTGGCGGCGGGGTGAGGACGGCCGTTTCCTCAGCTACCGGGAATTGGCCGAACGGCTGATCCCCTACGTGCGCGAGCAAGGCTTCACCCATATAGAACTGCTCCCCGTCACCGAGCACCCCTTCGACGGATCCTGGGGCTATCAGAGCACCGGTTTCTTCGCCCCGACCTCGCGCCACGGCACCCCGGATGACTTTCGCTTCCTGGTCGACCAGGCCCACCAGGCGAACATCGGCGTGCTGCTGGACTGGGTTCCGGGGCATTTCCCCAAGGACAGCTTCGCACTGGCGCGATTCGACGGGACCGCGCTGTACGAACACGAGGATCCGCGCAAGGGCGAGCACCGCGACTGGGGCACCCTGATCTTCAATTACGGGCGCTCCGAGGTCCGTAATTTCCTGCTCTCCAGCGCCCTGTGCTGGATCGAGGACTTCCATATCGATGGCCTGCGGGTCGATGCCGTCGCATCAATGCTCTACCTGGATTACTCGCGCGAACCGAACGACTGGATCCCGAACGAATACGGCGGCAACGAGAACCTCGAGGCCATCACCTTCCTGCGGGAACTGAACCGGACGATACAGACGAATCATCCGGGCGTCCTGATGATTGCCGAGGAGTCCACCGCCTGGCCCGGCGTCAGCCGCCCCCCGGAAACCGGGGGGCTGGGTTTCACAATGAAGTGGAACATGGGCTGGATGCACGACACCCTGGACTACTTCAAGCAGGATCCCGTCTACCGTTCGCACCGCCACAATCAGCTGACCTTCGGCATGCTGTATGCGTACACCGAGAACTTCGTTCTGCCCTTCTCCCACGACGAGGTGGTCCACGGCAAGGGCAGCCTGCGCAGCCGCATGCCGGGCAACGAATGGCAGCAGCACGCCCAGCTCCGGATGCTGTACGCGTACCAGTGGACCTACCCGGGCAAGAAGCTGCTGTTCATGGGCCAGGAATTCGGGCAGGGCACCGAGTGGGGCGAAGCGGGGCAACTGGACTGGTATGTGCTCGAATATCCCTTGCACAAGGGCCTGCTGAGTCTGGTGCGGGACCTGAACCACCTGTACCGGGATGACCCGGCGCTGCACGAGCGTGACTTTGAGTCCGAGGGTTTCGCGTGGCTGGACTGCGACGACGCCAGCCGCTCGGTACTCAGCTATCTGCGCCGGGGCACCCACTCCAATCTGATCGTGGTGCTGAATTTCACGCCGGTCGAGCGGTTCAACTACGAAATTCCGGTACCACATGGCGGCTATTGGCGGGTGTTGATGAACACCGATTCCGAGTTCTACGGGGGAGCCTCGCGCGGCTCCAGCGGCGCCATGGCCGAGGCACAGCCCTACCGCGGGTTCCCCGCGACCCTGCGCCTAGACCTGCCCCCGCTCGCGGCCCTCATCCTGGCCCCGGAATAAGGCGCCGCCCACCCGCACGCCGCGCGCCGCCACCTGCTTCCCCGAAGCCCCCGCCACTGCTATCATTCGCGGATTGGGGCGGTAGCTCAGCTGGGAGAGCGTCGCGTTCGCAATGCGAAGGTCGGGAGTTCGATCCTCCTCCGCTCCACCATCTCACCTTCCAGAGAAGTCCCGAAACATCCCGAAGCCCGCGTAACTGCAGCCTTTTTCGTTCGCGCAACGTCCCCTGGCATCCTGGACCGTCCAT
>PUOZ01000275.1 GCA_003553165.1 Thioalkalivibrio sp. | reverse complement strand
GACGCGCCGGAGCAAGGCGGGCAAGTGCAGGAATAGCCACTCTATTTCAAACTTGCCCAACGCAGCGCCGGCGTGTCTGGCGCCGCGATCTGATACCGAACTTTCCGCATGGCCCACTAGGCGAAGGGTTTCCGCCGTCCGGTCGCCGAGAGGGCTCGCCTCCCACAAGGGACGGCCATGCGGGGGAGAGCGCGTTGCGCACCAGCGGATTCCCTGCGCGCTTCCGTGGCTATCAGGACCGATCGAAAAATTGAGATTGAAGGACTTCGCAGCCTGTGTCATGATTCGCTCCATGAATTAGCATTCGCTAATATATTTGAATGGCCGAAAGGCCGAATGAACGCAAACAATTGAAAAACGGAGAACAGATCATGACCAAGCGTTTCATCATGACCGGAATCGGTGGATTCCTGGTAGGCATCGCCGCGATGATGCTCACGGCCTTCTCGGCCGCCCCCAACCTGATGATTTCGGAGGACGAAAGCCTGTTCAACTTCGAGGACACGGTCGAGTTGATCAAGAACACCGCCATCGAACAGAACTGGAAGGTGCCCACGGTGCACATGATCCACGACGCCGTGAGCCCCTACGGCTACGAAGTCGATCGCGTCGCCGTGCTCGAACTCTGCCAGCCGCATCACGCCGGCAAGATCCTCGCCGAGGACCGCGCCAAGGTCGTGACCTCCATGATGCCCTGCCGCGTGTCGGTGTATGAAACCTCCGACGGTCGAGTCATCGTGTCGCGGATGAACACGAGCCTGATGGCCCAGGCCTTCGGCGGCACCGTCGCCTCG
Source organism: Thioalkalivibrio sp. (assembly GCA_003553165.1). Classification (GTDB taxonomy): domain Bacteria; phylum Pseudomonadota; class Gammaproteobacteria; order Ectothiorhodospirales; family Ectothiorhodospiraceae; genus Thioalkalivibrio. Next base: position 2,127 of record PUOZ01000275.1, on the reverse strand, counting down.
GTAATGGCCGAAGCCACCCAGGAAAACGAAGCCATCCTGAAGAGCGTGATCCGGTAAAACCGGCCCGCACGCTGCAACAAGAGAACCCCGCTGGCGCGGGGTTCTTTTTGCCGGACACCCAAGCGCCCGAAGGACTCGCCCCCAGACCCCCAGCAGGAGCGACCTGCGGTCGCGAGCGCCAAAACCATCGCGGCCAGAGGCCGCTCCTACGGGCTACCGGTCGTAAACGTCCTCGAAACGTTCGATATCGTCCTCTTCCAAGTATTCGCCGACCTGCACTTCGATGATCTGCAGCGGGATCCTGCCGCGATTTTCCAGCCGGTGGCGCTGACCGATGGAGATGTACGTGCTCTCGTTGGGCGCCACGGTGAAGACCTCCTCGCCCCGGGTCACGGTCGCAGTGCCGGAAACCACGATCCAGTGTTCGGAGCGGTGCTGGTGGCGCTGCAGACTCAGGCTGGCACCCGGCGACACAGCGATGCGCTTCATCTTGTAGCCGGGTGACTCCTCCAGCACCGTGTAGCTACCCCAAGGGCGCTGCACCGTGAGATGCAGCCGGCACTCATTGGCATTGCGACGACTGAGTTCGTCGACGACCTCGCGCACCCGTTGCGTCTGCCCCCTTGGCGCGATCAGGATGGCATCCGGCGTCTCGACCACACAGAGATCCCGCACCCCGACCGCGGCCACCAAACGGCCGTTACCATGCAACAGCGTGTTGTCGCAGTCGATCGCCAGCGCATTGCCCTGCAGCGCATTCCCGCGATCATCCTGCACCGCGAGGTCATGCACCGCGTCCCAACTTCCGACATCCGACCAGCCGATTTCACAAGGAACCAGCCGCACACGCTCGGAGCGCTCGAGTACCCCGTAGTCAATGGAAATCGACGGCATGGCACCGAAGTGGGCCTCCACTGCCGGCTGTGGGTCGATCGCCCCGGAGGCATCCCATTCGGCGCGAATGCGCTGCAGCACCTCGTGCACCTCCGGCAGATGGCGCTCCGTTTCGGCCAGGATACTGGACGCTCGCCAGACGAACATGCCGGAGTTCCACCAGTAGTCCCCCTCGGCCAGGAAGCGCTCGGCTGTCGCCAGATCGGGCTTCTCCGTGAAACGTTGTACCGGCGCCGCGGCGTCGCCGACGGTGGCTGCCTGAATATAGCCATAGCCGGTTTCCGGACGGGTCGGTCGGATACCAAAGGTGACCAGCGCGCCTTCGTCAGCAGCAACGATGGCGTGCCGAAGGGCTGCGTGAAACGCGGGCAAATCGCGGATCACGTGATCTGCCGGCAGCACCACCAGCATCGGGTCATCCCCGCCGCGGCTCAGCCAGGCGGCTGCCAGCGCAATCGCCGGCGCGGTATTGCGCCCGACGGGTTCCAGCAGCGTCTTGAACGCATGCAGCGCCTGATAGGCCTCGCCCCGCGCGTGCTCCGTACCCGTCACGATCAGCGCGTTGGCCGGATCCACGACCGGTTGCAGCCGGTCCAGGGTCGCCTCCAGCAGCGACCGTTCCCCCTCGATGCGCAGGAACTGCTTCGGCAGCTGCCGCCGCGAAAGCGGCCAAAGCCGCGTGCCGCTTCCCCCGGCCAGGATCACCGCATGGATCATGGTTGCCTCCTCTGATTTCGATGCCTGATGATAACCCCCGAAGCGCCCCGACGCCGCGACATGCACCCTCAGGGGCCGACCGGCCATTGGGCCTGCCCTACGGCGCGATCGGCCCGCACGCCCCTCGTAGGAGCGACCTCTGGTCGCGATTGCCGCGCCCTCTTGACGATCAGGCCGCCGGGCTGGGTCCGTCGCGCGACCATGACCAAAGCCGCAGTCCGGCCGCCACCCGCATCAGCCGCCTTCGATGAGCGCAGCGATCTCCGTCACATGCCGGGCCACCGCAGCCGCATCCCCACGCGCCTCCACATTCAGACGCAGCAGCGGTTCGGTGTTGGAACCGCGCAGGTTGAAACGCCAATCCGGAAACTCCAGGCTGATCCCGTCCGTACGGTCGATCTGGGGATCATCCGGCCCGAAATGCGCCAGCACGCGCTCGATCACCGGCGCCACGGCGGGCACCCGATAGTTGATCTCGCCGCTGCAGGGGAAGGCCGCCATGCGCGCATCGACCAG
>PUOZ01000356.1 GCA_003553165.1 Thioalkalivibrio sp. | reverse complement strand
GACAGCAGCCGGTCTCCGGCACGGAGGTGGGCCGCTCGGCGAACGTCACCGGGAACGAGGCCGGCTCCTGCCGCGAGATCTCGGGTAACCAGTACTTCACCGCGGCCGACTTTGGCGACCTTTGCACTGTGAACGGTCCGCGTAAGGTGGGGACCATGCACACCCTTGCCGGCGGTTCCGTCACAGGCACGGAGGTGCATCGCAACCCAAAAATGTCCGGTGACGACAAGGGGGGGTGCATGCCCGTCACCGGTACCGATTATGTGGGTGCACAACAGCTCCAGGCTGTATGCACCGACAGCACCCCAGTTGCAGCGATCGAAAAGGTTGCGACCGACAAGACCTGGCGCGGCCAGCCCATCACCGGCAGTCCCATCGGCCGGGCATCAAAGGTCACGGGCGACGAGTCGGGCGGCTGCTCGCCGATCAGCGGCACGCCCTACATCGGCCGCAGCCAGTACGGTGAGTTCTGCGAGACGCCGGACATGACCGCACAGGAAGCCGTCATCCCTTCCAGCACTTTGATCTCCGCGACCGCGGTCACCGGCGATCGTCCCGGAGCCGGCGGTTCGGTGATGACGGGCGACGAGCGCGGCGCCTGTGAACCTGTCAGCGGCACGCCCTACGTGGGAGCCGACAACGTCGTCTCCCAGTGCATGACCAGCGGCCGCTTCGTCTCCCGTACGCAGAAATGGGACGAGCCCGCGCGTCCGGCGCCTCCGGCGGATTTCAGCATCCATTCGCCCGCACGGGCCGCATGGGACCGACGGGCGGCGGATGAGATCACCGGGTCAGCCTTCAGCAACGAGCGCATCACCGGACCGGCCAGCAAGGCCACCGGACTCATCACCGGAACCCCGGAGTTTCGTCATCGGGACTCTGTGAGCCTGCAGGTGGACGAGCAGGAGAGCATCGCTGCGGCGCGTCGGCTGACCGGCGAAGGCAGCCAGACGGGCAGAAAGATCACCGGGGATTCCTGGGACGCATCGACCCGCGTGACCGGAACCGAAGGGCCCTCCAGCCTCGCGCGGAACATGTCGATGCGCGGACAGCCCCGTGGCGAGGGCGCCAACGCGCGCCGCTTCCGCGAGGTCGAACAGCCACCTGCTCCGGAGAGCCGAATCACGGGATCCGCGGGCAACTTCGGCAAGGGTCCGCTGGTGACGCTTTCCGGCGGCGCGCGCGGCTGAGGCTGGACGGATGAACACGCGCAAACGACTCGCTGCGATGCGGAGGGCTGGGGCACTGCCACAACAGGCGGCCCCACCGGCCAACCCCGCGTGCGTCATTGCGCCCGATCAGCCCTGCCAGCATGCGCTCGTTGACCGCGAACTCAACCGCCAGCTGTACGAGTACGAGGAGCGCGTGCGGGGCCGCTTCACGGCGATCGTGGACACCCTGAAGACCCTCTCCGACTGCCGCCACACCCTCGACTTCGTGCAGCAGGCGCAGCAGATCGCGCTGGAACGCCTTGGCTTTGAACTGCCCAATGAGCTTCTGGACGATGCCTGGGTTTCCGGGCTGAACCTGCGCGCCCTGCATGCCTACTGCACCTTCCGCAGCTTCAAGATCTGCGTCGACCGGGCGCACATCGATCAACGGCCACTATGCGAGCGATCGCTGCTCGATGCCGGCTTCATCCAGTCCTGCGGTTATCACACCCTGGACATCAGCCCCTGCGCTGACGGCCGACTCCAGGGTCTGGTGCCCTTCGTGCTGCGGATGGCGCCGAACGAGTCCGTGTACGTCAAGGCCTATGCGGGTGCGCTGTTCGATATCGAGGCGGATGTCGCCGACTGGACCCATCGCGAGCTCAGCCGCCTCACCGGAGGCATTCCGGGCGGCGAAGACGCCAACTACCTCAAGGTCGCGGTCTATCACTTCAGCACCTCGAACCCGAATCACGAGGGCTGCGCCGCACATGGCAGCAACGACCACCTGGCCACGGAACTCGCGCTGGCAAGGCTGAACGAGCTGCGTGCAGCGGTCGAGAACACCTTCGGCCTGGGCGCCGCGCCGGAAATCCTCCTGGTCGGAGTCGACACCGACATCGATGCCATTCGCGTGCACCTGCCGGATGGCAATGGCGACATCAGCCCGCACCGTTACGTGGAAAGCTTTCGGCTCTACGAGGAAACGCTCGGCATGAGCGCCGGAGACGCACGCGCCCATATCGACCGTGCAATCGCGGAGATGGAGCACGCCGAGGGCTGGGCCCGGGGCTTCGGCAGCACCCCGCCCGGGATGCGCCGGTTGATCCAGCATCTCCTCGAGGCCAACCTCTCGCAGATCGAATACGTGATCCAGCACCACGGCGGCCGCTACCAGGTGATCGGACACAACGAGCGCTTCATCTGCGTTGGTGAAGCCATGAGCGAGTTGCAGTTGCGCAACAAATTCTACTTCGCCCATCTCGATACCGTGGAAGAAGGCGCGAACGACATGGACGTGGGAATCCGGATCTTTACCGGCCTGAACATCCACCATGGCCTGGGCGTGCCCGTTCTGATCCATTTCCACTACTCGTCGCATGTGCCCGGGGCACGGGAACGCGCCGTGACCCATTGCCGGCGGGTCAAGGCCGCGATCGAATCGCGCTATCCGAAGCTTTACGAAAGTCATCTGCTGTTTTGCCAGATGGCTGTCAGCGACATCCACGGCAGCGAGCGCTGCACCTTCGTGGACGACGAAACCGAGATGGTCGGACATTAATGAAAGAGCTTGGTGAGATGGCGCGATGAAGATCATGCGGGTTGAAAAAACGCTGGTTTCGACCAACCGCATCGATGGCTTTGGTCATCGTCCCCTGCTGGTCGTGCAGGAAAAGGAAGGCGGCTCCCGCAGCGTCGCGGTCGATGCGGTGGGCTGCATCCCCGGCGACTGGGTGATCTGCGTGGGCTCATCGGCAGCGCGCGAGGCGGCGG
>PUOZ01000157.1 GCA_003553165.1 Thioalkalivibrio sp. | reverse complement strand
TTACAGTCCAATGACGGCGCAGCACCCCATGTATTTTCGGTGGTGCGTGCGAATGGCTGCCGGTGAAGAAGGAGGCTGCGTCCTTAAGTGTTTGCCCTCAATGCATTTCTTGGGTCGCACGCCGGGCGCTCCAACAGCAACCATTCCTTGGCGCCAGTCGTACTTCAGCGCAGCAGTACAGCCAAACCGCAAGATACGCCACGGTTCAGTCACTACGCGCGCACCGTTACAGTGCGCTGCCCGGTTCCAAATGGATGCGTTCGTCGGTGCGAAGACCGTAGACGGGGGTGGCCTCGTTATTGGCCTGCACCGGATATTTCGGGGGCAGTTCCCAATCGGACAACAGGAAACACGGCCCTCAGCCTTATCACGGCACTTTGGGAGCAAAAAACAGGCGTCCAAGCCCTTATCCGGCCACGAGATGGTGGCCTTTTCTATTCTAATTCAATGGGCTGTCTTGGTCCGACCCCGTTGGCCCGGGGCAGAAAGGGAGACGGGTCATCCTCGTGAGGCTCGAAGCAGCAGGTTGCGCGGTGTGACCTCGCGGTCGCAGAAGGATCCGAGGTCAACCCGCATGCCGGCCTCCTCCAGCCGCCGGGCTCTGTCCAGCGCCAGCCACACCTCCAGTGGCCGACGGAACAGGTGGCGAACCTGCTCGAGCCGCTCGACTTCTTCTAACCGCCGCCAGCCGGCTGCTTCCCGCGCCGTCCAGTCGGCGATGGGTGGTAGAGAGATCTGCTTCTCCGCTGCGGCCCAGCGGCAGAAACCCTGGAAGTCGACCGGCAGATCACCGTAGCGCAGGCTGGGTACCGAAAGGGATTCGTCCATACCGCGTAATTCCCGCTGCAGCAGATCGAAGCCCAGCCGCCAGGCCTTCGCTCTGCGCCGCTGCCGCTGCGCATGACGTGGTGCGGTCACGGTCTCCTGGACCGCCAGCGCGAGATCCTGGCGCGTCAGCACCAGCGCGTGGCGACCGGCGAGTTCCCGTCCGGTCTGCGACAGCGGCAGATACCGTTCGTGCACGGTGCGTTGGTAGCAGCAGGGTGCGAGGGAGATGGCACAACCCGTGTGCGCTGCCAGGTCCAGCAGGCGCAGGTGCAAGTCGCCACAGGCGTGCAGGGCCACGACGTGGGTTTCCGGATGCAGCCAGCGCAGCACATCGGGCGCCAGCACATCCTGTTCCTGCAGGTGCAAGGAAACACCCTGGTGCGTGGCGAGTGCCTGCCCCTCGCGACAGAGTCGCGCGTCGGATTCCAGTCCAGTCACCGGCGTGCCGTGGCTGCGAGCCAGGGTGCGGGCGAGATGCCCCTTGCCCGCGCACCACTCGACGACGGACTGGCCGGGGGCGATGTGCATGCGGGCCGCGAAGGCCACGATCTGGCGCCATTTGCGTCCGCCGACACCATGGCCCCACCGTTCGGGCGGCGGTGCCGCGACAGCGGGCATTCGCTGAAGGTCGATGAGGTCCGCCAGCTGTTCGACCGGGAGCCAGCGGGCGAGGGTCGCCGCGTCGGACCGGAAAACCCCAGTGCGTTTCACTCGAAACGAGGCCCAGGGTGGCTGGATGCACTGGAAGGGCTCGACCGACCAGACCGGATACCACTCGGCGAGCAGGCCCGTGAGTCGCTCGAAACGCACGACAGACGAAGAAGGCGTCATGGGTTGCCGCCGTTGCACAGGATCAAGGGGTGCGGCTTGGGGGATGTCAGCGGCGGGGGTTCACAACTGTGCGCGTCGTGCAGGCAGCGCAAGAAGCAAGAGGCGGTGCATGAGCAGCTCCAGTTTCCGAGTCTATCCCGGGATCTCCAGACGCTTCATCCAGAAGGTCATCGGCTTGGCGGTTTCGGCATCGTCGTCGAGATCGCGCCAGGAGAATACCGCCTTCAGGCTCGGCACGCGATGGTAGCCGCGGTTTTCCCAGAAGCCGTCCAGCGGCACGTGTTCGGGCGGGCGGCGAGGATGATCGGGCGGCCGCTCCACCGCGCAGAAGGCCGTCCAGCGGAAGTCGCCCAGCCGGCGGGCGTGCGTTTCGCGTTCCTCGAAAAAGCGGACGCCCAGGCCCCGGCCGCGGTACTGCGGCAGCAGCACGGACTCACCGAAATAGAAGATCTCCGCAGGGTCGTAGCCCTGCTCGACGAACGGCGCAATGACGTTGGGCGTCTCGTCTGCGAGCGGCAGCCCGGTCGAGGCGCCGACGATGTCGGTCCCGTCAAACACCAGCACGATCACGCTTCGCGGTGACCGGATATAGGTTTCGAGGTAGCGCCGTTCGTAATCCAGGTCGCCATCGTAGAGATAGGGGAAATCGCGGAAAACGCGGATCCGCAGTTGCGCCAGCTCGTTGCTGTAACGGGCCAGTTCGCCGCCCGTGTGACTTCTCACCAAGAGTTCCTGGGACACGGACGCCTCCTGGCGAACAAGTTGCGGAGCGGGTACGGTGCGCAAGTATCGCAAGTCGCCGGCTGCCGCTCAACGACGCCCCGCGCGTGGCCCTCAACGTGAAATCCACCGCCACGCCCGCACCAGGACCGACGCCGCGACGGCGGATGACGGCCAACACTCCATCCTATGGAGTGGGGAAGTTGCTCCCGCTATGCGGTGCCGGGAATTACCCAGTTCCGACAGCAGCGGCAAGCCGCACTCCACAGGGGCTCCTGATTATCGCGCAAGCTCCGCAGGTGGTCGGATTGCCGCTGTTTCAAGGGGCGCGCCTGTGGGAGGCCAGCCTCTGGGCGAAGGTTTTCCGCCGTTCGGTCGCCGAGAGGGCTCGCCTCCCACAAGGGACGGCCATGCAGGGGGAGGGCGCTACACACGAACGGATTCCCTGCGGAGCCTGCGTGATAATCCGGTCGGGGCTTGCACTTTCATTCTTCAGGGTGGCGCGCTCCGAGGTGATGAGAGTGATCAACGAAAAAGGCCCACCGAAG
>PUOZ01000349.1 GCA_003553165.1 Thioalkalivibrio sp. | reverse complement strand
GCGATGACGAGGATGGCCTCGGGGGCATGGCGATCGAGTTCCTCGGCAATCTCGCGAAAGACCGCCGCGTTGCGGTTCAACAGGTCGAGGCGCGACTCCCCAGGTTTCTGGTTCACCCCGGCGGTGATCACGATGACCTGGCAATGGGCGAGATCCTCGTAGTCCCCGGCGCGAACGGATACGCGGCCCACGAGTGGCTGGCCGTGCATCAGGTCCATGGCCTCGCCCTCAGCGCGCTGGTGATTCTTGTCCACCAGAATGATCTCGCTCGCAAGCTGACGTTGGAACATGGCGTAGGCTGCCGCCACGCCGACATGGCCGGTACCGATGATGCCCACCGCGGATCTTGCCATGACACTGCTCCTGTTCTGGAAGTTGAGTGGGATTGCTGCAACGCGGGTGAACTTCCCGGTGACCGGGCGGTTCGGGACCGATGGCAAGAGCCGGATGCGATTCCGGTTCCGCACGTGGCGCGATGAACGGCATCCGGGTGTTCAGTCCTGCCCCTGTTGATCGGAGATCAGCGTCTCCGCGCCTGAGGCATCACGCTCGCTGATGGTGAAGGCGAAGCTGCGCAGGTTGGCCCGAAGCGTGGCGGTGCTGCCCTGATGATCCCAGGACAGGTGCAGGCAGTCCGGCGCGGCGGGGTGAACGATCAGTTCACCGTTGAAGGCGGCCGAGGTGTTGCGCAGCCGGATCATGGTCAGTTGCTCCTGGACCACGGGCCAACCGAGACGGACCTCGATTTCCGCGTTGCTCAGGTTGGTGCGGTTGATTTCCTTGTGCCCTGCAGCCCCGCCGCTGTCCGCGGCGACATGATCGTTACGTCCGGCGAACAGATCCAGGTACCAGATCTGCGGGATGCCGGGCATGAACAGTTGGATGGCCCGAGCCAGCAGCAGCTTGCGGTCGTCCTCCCCAAGGGCGCTGAAGAACGTGGCGTTGACCTGGTAGTACGCGATCTTCCTGCCGTCGGGGCCATACAGGTTCTTGACCCGGCCACCGCGGGCGATGATGCGGTCCATCACTGCGTCGATCTCGGAGTCGCTGAGCAGCCCGGGCTGGAACACGCCACCGACTTCAGCTCCACGCAGGTCCAGCACCGGGATGCCGTCGTGGCAACCGAGCATGTTGATGGTCTGAAGCCGATGGGTCTTGATCTCCTCGATCCAGCTCAGCAGAGGGCCGTTGCTGCCGCGGTCCAGGGCGTCGATCACCAGACCCGGAAGGAAGAAGTCGTAGATCGGGTAGCCCTCCTGGGCGACTTCCCGATGCAGGCCCTTGCCGTACTCTGCGTGTACCTCCGGAAAGATCACCAGGTCGTATTTGCGCGCCATGTCCCGGAGACGCTGCAGGTAGTCCCAGGTCCCGGGCTTGTTAAAGAAGTTGGCCTGGCCCGGTTCCTTGTGCAGATAGGCGAAGGCGTCCAGACGAATGATCCTGGCTCCGTAATCATGCAGTTGCCGAAGGGTCTGATCGTAGAACTCCCAGACCTTTTCCGAGCGGGCGTTGAGATCCATCTGCCCGAGGTAGGAGCGGTGACCCTTCAGGATGGCGTGGATCTCGTCCCTCAGATAATCGTGGCCATCCAGGTAAATTCGCTCGATGTCCGGGTCGGTCTCGATGACAGCGTTGATTCTGGCGGCGATCTGCTCTGCCGTCTCCGCCGTGACACCGCTGAGGCCGCTGAACGCCTCGACCGAAACGGGACGGTAGCTGATCTGTTGATAAAACGTATTCCAGTAGGGCCGCTCGGAGCCATCGGGAAAGCCCACCTTCAGGATCGGCAGCCCGGGCTTCCGCAGGAAGAGCTTTTGCAGGTGTTCATCGTGCGGGATCACGTAGCCGTCGTCGCCTGGCTGGCCGCAGCAGCTCCAGAACGCGTTCCAGTCCACGAAGAAGTCCTTGTATTCGGAAGCATCCCCGTGCTCCAGCAGATCCCGGAACTGGGGCGATGCGACCGAGAGATGGTTCAGGATCAGGTCGAACTTGAACATGATCCCGAGCCGATCCAATTCGTCCAGATCCTGCGGCAGAACGAGTTCCTGGTTGATGCCGTAGTCGACGATGGAAAAGCCGCGATCGAGATCGCTGTTGAAGAAGGTCGGCAGGATGTACAGCAGCGAGAACGTGTCCGCGAGCTCGGGCCGCTGCAGCAACGTGACGAGGTCGGACAGCTTCCCGCCCACGCTGTCGGGGTAGGCGTTCAGCATCACGCCACGCGGGAGGTGCTGTTCATTGGTGCGGGGATTGTGAGGCATGGCTGGCACAGAGGTCGGAGAAACGGGAACCGATTGGGCATGTGGTCTGGAAGCCTCATCGCGAGGCCAAGCGCACGGTAGACGAGATGTGGAGGCCGGGCAAGGGGCGACCACCCATCGCCGCGCAGCGCTTTCCGCACTTCGGCGATCGCCGCGGACGCATCGCGGCGGCCTGGTCGACTGCTCGAGTGAAGGTTTACCCGGCCGAGTCAACCGCTCTGACGGGGAAGGCTATTCGGAGTGGAATCTTACGCCGACCAGGTATTCCCCCTCGCCGGTGGCGATTCGAACCACCTTTCCGGGGCGCTGGAAGGGTTCGATGCTTCCGGTCGGGCTGGTGATCATGACCTCGACGTTGTCGCCGAGCGTAAACGTCTGGTCGGTCAGAAAGGCAAAGCCGGAGGCACTCAGATCCACCATTGACACGCGCAGCTGCTGGCCGTTGTCCGTGCGCTTGACGCTCGCCTCGGTGTCCAGTGAGAGCCGCATGAAATCCCTTCGTTCCGGTTCCGCGATCATTTCGTCCCTCTCTGGTCGATGCGCTCCAAAACCGCACGCGCAAGTTCATCGGGGTGGTATTTCTGAAGGAATTGATTGGCACCCGTGCGTTGCACCATCTCCGCATTGAATGCGCCGCTGATCGAGGAATGCAGCAGGATATAGAGATTGCGCAGCTGCGGCT
>PUOZ01000186.1 GCA_003553165.1 Thioalkalivibrio sp. | reverse complement strand
TGCCCAACAGCATCACGGACTCTGCGCAAACGGTGTTGGTCCCCCCAGCTAGTGGGCCATGCGGAAAGTTCGGTGCCAGATCGCTTCGCCAGAAGCACCGGCGCTGCGTTGGGCAAGTTTGAAATAGGCCCACTATTCCTGCACTTGCCCGCCTTGCTCCGTTGCCTCTGGCTGTACTCCATAGGCACCGAAGTTCCCGCATGGCCCACTAGTCGTAGTAATCGTCGTCCTCGTAGTCCGGGAAGACAGCATCCAGGTAAGGCCGGACGGCTGCCTTGTCCGCATCCGGTGCGGCTGCCACTTCAGCCCTCATCGCTGCGGCTTCTCGCATGCTGTGCAGGATCTCCTGCCTGTGCTCTTCGGTCAGGTGAGGGTTCTGCTCGATCTCGCGCATGTACTGTTCCGTCCTCTCCTCCGCGGCCAAGCCGAAATCGCCCATGGACAAGGCGAATGCAGCCCTCATCACCCGATCACCCACCGCACCCCATTCATCGATGCTGGAAAAACCATGCTGCCGCGCGATCGCCTCAACGCGGGCATAGGCGGGATCGCCCTCCATGGCTTTCAGCATGTCCGAAACCATACTGACGGCGGAAAAGATTTCGTCATTGTCGTCATCGTCATACTCATCGATGAACTCGTCGTCATCATCATATTCATCGAACAGTTGCGTTACCTCGGTCCAACTCGCAACAAAGCTCCTCACCTGCGCGTCGGTCAGGGACGATGCGGACGCGACCGCGAACATCAGTGAGCCGAGAAGAAATGCCGAAAACGAAGAAACCAAGGCCCCACGCTTCATAACGAACCCCTACCTATATGCCAGTTTACGTGCTTTCGTGGTGCAGCACCGGTGACATCGGACACTGTTTATCCCAAAAACCAGATGCAGACAGCTTATAACAGGTTGGACGGACCGCGCGAGCCACCCTACGCTTTCCGCTGAGGGTACGCGCAAGTCGTAACAAATTGGGCGGTCTCCATACGGTGTCAGAGCAGAGACGCCCCGACTCGCAGGGTCTTCTTCAACCACCGGGAACACCATTGAGGTCGCTTCCGGAGTGCAGGCACGTCTGTATTCCCGAGCCTGCGCAGCAGAGAGACCGATCAATTCACGCCTTGGCGGCCGTGGCCTGCTCGGCAACGCGAACCTTCAGAACCATACCGTCGTGACCGACCACCTGAACGCGCAAGCCTGGTGCAATCCGGGTGCCATCCGCCGAGCGTGCCAGCCAGCGCTCGCCCTGTACCTCGATCATCCCGCGGCCATTGACTTCGGTACGACAATTACCGACACGCCCCACCATGGCTTCCACCCCCGGAGAGACGGCCGACTCCGCTGCCAGTGCCGGCAGATAGAGCGGATAGAGAAGTACATCCTTAGCCAGCCAGAGCACGATCACGACCACGGCCGCAGTCGTGTTGATCCAGTCCCAGCGCAGCAGCAGCAGCACAACCAGAAGGACCAAGGCCCAGCCGAGAATCTGCAACAGGGCATAACGCGTGAACGGCTTCACCTGCATCCTTGGTCGTGGCGCCCTACCTTCCGCTGGCCGATCAGACAGAGGCTTGGGCGCGACCGCTTGAGACCTGCCAGCGACGCGCCCATGTAGCGGGAGACCAGCACGCCCATTGGCCCAATGGAACATTTGATCGGCCGCCCCATCACATCCCGCCCAGGCGGTCGTCCCGCCCGCCAGGCGTCAGGCCGCGCGGCGCGCAGCGACGAAGGAACGCACCATCAGCGCGAGCAACGCGCCGCAGAGCACAAGCATGCCGATGTTCACCGTAAGCGCGAGCGGGCTCATCTGCGCCGCCCGGATGCCGAGCGTCGCAGCCGGGGCCAGCGCGCCGAGCAGCGCGACGACGGCAGCGACATGCATCAGGTGCCGTCGCCCACCCTCGAAGGCGATCGCAAGGCCTCCGAGGATCGCGAGCAGAAGCCCGGGGTAGGCCGGCAGCAGTGCGGTCCGGCTGCCGGACCAGAGGAACGCGCCGACGCCGAGGATGATCAGCAGCGCGGCGAATACAAGCGTCCATTTCGGCATTGGCGAGAATCCTCGGGATGGTTCACTGCGGCAGGATCCGCAGCGACTTGATTCAATACGACGAATGGGAACACACCGATCGGCCGAAGTTCCTGGGGCGCCCCGCGGCAGGTCCGGCCGGAAGTCGAGTCTGCGGGTCATTGCGGACATTTCCGCGTTCATGGGATTCGGAATTCCGGCGTCGGCATCGGGAAACCAGAACGCAGGGTGATCCCGTAATGCAGTGCAAAAACGCGGCAGACCGGTCCGCGGATGCACGGTTTCCAGCGCTGATCAAACGCGTAGAAGAGCTCAATCTTCCGAGCCGGGGACCTCGATCGAGATCGTGGCGCCGTGGCCTTCCTCGCGTACACGGACCGTCCAGTAACCGGGATATCCGGGGTCTGGCACGAAACGGAAACGACCGTCGTGATCTGCACGTCCGGTAAGCCAGGGGTGGGCGGGATGCCGAGGACTGAACACGGTGATCGGGGCACCCGCCATGGGTTCTCCGGTATCGAAGGCGGCGGTGATCTCCACCACGTCGAGGTCGGAACGGGTGTCTTGCGTCAGGATGACTCCATGGGCGTGCGCGTTTCCCCACCCGGCTGCGAGTGCTGGAAGTCAATATTCGGGGTTCTGTATCCCTGAGCCTTCAGGCGCGTGCACGGGTCTTGGCAACCGCAGCTGGGCCGGACCTTGGCTCACGGTTCGGTCGGAATGCTGATCTCGTGGCGTTCTTCAAAGGCTGTGATTCATTGGCCGATCCGCCGCGGCATCCTGAGCCCGATCCATCAGCCACTGTTCCCGATCGGCAACGGTGCAGGATCACTGGTGTACCGCTGCGTCTCGGGGTGGAAGGTGAACCAGGCGAACCAGTACGCGATCAGGCTCGTCAACTCCTCGCCCCGGGCGTCGAACAC
>PUOZ01000100.1 GCA_003553165.1 Thioalkalivibrio sp. | reverse complement strand
GCCAGCAAGGTCATCCACATGCACGAGAAGCTCGAGCGGCCCGAGATGCTCATGGGGTCCACCTACAAGATCAAGACGCCGCTGTCCGAGCATGCGCTGTACGTAACCATCAACGACGTGGTGCTGAACCCCGGCACCGAGCACGAGCTGCGCCGACCCTTCGAGATCTTCATCAACTCGAAGAACATGGATCACTTCCAGTGGATCGTGGCGCTGACGCGGATCATCTCGGCGGTCTTCCGCAAGGGTGGCGACGTGACCTTCCTGGTCGAGGAGCTGCGTTCGGTCTTCGACCCGCGCGGCGGGTACTTCAAGAAGGGCGGCAAGTACATGCCCTCGCTGGTTGCCGAGATCGGCGACGCCATCGAGGGTCACATGCGCATGATCGGCCTGATCAAGGACGACGGACTGGACGAGCACCAGCGCAGGCACATCGAGGAAAAACGTACCCAGTTCGAGGCCAGCCGCAACCTGGCCAGGACCGAGACCGACCCCGGTGACGCCTTTCCGCCCGGCGCGCAGCTCTGCGGCAAGTGCAACACCAGGGCCGTGGTCGCCCTGGACAACTGTCTGACCTGCCTGAACTGCGGCGAGAGCAAGTGCGGGTAGGCATGGCCCACTAGTCGTGAAGCCGACCCCGGCGTACGGTAGTCGTATGGGCCGATGGCCCCCACCCACCTTGGAGCGAGCCCGCCATGGACCAGACCCGCATGAGTCAAAGCGACACCTCGGCAGCCATCGCGGACCTGGGCCGCATCGCCCTTTCCGGCGAGCGCAGGCTGCAGCGGCTGGAACGCCTCTTCCGCTGGACCGCGGCGCTCTTCCTGCTGACCCTGGCCCTGGCGCTGTATGCCCTGTCGCAGGCATTCGGCACGGCCGGCGCGCAGGCCCAGGCCGGTTGGCCGCACGCGGCGCCGGATCCGATTCCCGAGAAGTTGGAGACGGCAGAGGCCGTCGGGGATGGGCGGGAAGGGGGGTTCCGTGCCCGGATCGAGGGCCTCCGGGGGCGGGTGGCCGAAGCCGAGGCCGAGGCCCTGGATCTCGGTCATGCGCTGGCGGTGATCCTGCACGACATGAAGGACGTGTTGCACGAGACCCGGCAGATGCTGGCGGTGATGCCGCAGATGGCGGATCACATGCGCGATATGCGGGGCGACATGGAACGGATTGCGGCCACCATGGACTCGATGGACGACAAGATGACCGGGGTGCCGCTCATGGCCGAGGAGATGCGCCGTCTGAACATCAATATCGACATCATGACCACATCCATTGACTCCACCATGGGGCGGATGGGGCGGATGATGCCCTATATGTGGTGAGCCCTTCGTTGCGGCCGGAAATGGAACACGGAGGGGGCGGCGCGATCGTCGCGGGGCGGCGGCCCCTGGTGTCGGCTGGACGCGTGCTGTTTGCGCTGTTCCCGCTATCCGTGTCGGTCGCAGGCCCGCTTGCGGCGCAGGAGCTGCTGGAACCGATCACGGTTACCGTCACCGCGCCTCGGCTGGCGACGCCGCTCACGGAGCTCCCCGCCGCCGTGGATGTTGTGGACGAACGAACGGCGACCCAAGCCCGGCAGGGTTTGCAGCTCGACGAGGCGCTGAACCGGATTCCCGGGGTGTTTGCGCAGAACCGTTACAACTTTGCGCAAGACGTCCGCCTGTCCATCCGCGGCTTCGGCGCCCGTGCCCCGTTCGGCATCCGTGGTCTGCGTATCCTCCAGGACGGTATCCCCGAGACCACGCCCGACGGCCAGTCCCAGGTCGACGCGATCGACCTGCTGAATGTCAGCCGCATCGAGGTCTTGCGCGGTCCGAACGCGGCCCTGTATGGCAACGCAACCGGGGGTGTGGTCGCGATCACCACGCACGACGGCAGCGATCCCCGCGGCCATGGCGGAGGTGCGCTGCTGGGCAGTTATGGTTTCCAGCGACTCGAGGCCCTGAGCGAAGCGCAGGCTGGCAGCGGATCGTACTCGTTGAGCTTTCACGACCTGCGCTTCGACGGCTACCGCGAGCAGGCGCGCGCGGAAAAGCGCCTGCTGCGTCTGCACCTGGCCCAGGCCTTCGAGGCCGGCGATCTCAGCCTGCATCTGCGCGCCCTCGACGCCCCGCTGACCGAAGATCCGGGCGCGCTGACGCGTTCGGAACTCGATGCCGACCGACGCGCCGCGGCACCGCTGGCGCAGCGACTGGACAGCCGCCAGTCGGCCGAGCAACTGACCCTGGGCGCGCAGTGGCGCCAACCTGTCGGTGAGGGCCAACTCCGGCTCGGTGCCTTTGCCACCCGGCGTGACTACGCGCAGCAACTGCCGTTCCCGGGCGACAGCCAGGTTGCCTACGAGCGCGACTTCGATGGCGTCCATGCCGGCTACGAACGTGACTTCGGTCCTACCCGGGCGCTGTTCGGGCTGGACCTGGAGCGGCAGCGCGATGACCGGACACGCAACTGCATCAGCTTTGCCCTCGAACCCGTCTGCGACCCGCCGGCGGACGCAGATCCCCTGGCGCTCGACCAGCGCGAACGGGCACGCAGCCGCGGGTTGTATCTGCATACCGACACCCTGCTGGGCGACGACTGGAACATCGCCCTCGGCGCGCGGCACGACCGCATCCGTTTCGACATCGACGACCGTCTGCGCCTGGACGACATCGATCTCTCCGGCAGTCGCGCGTTCGACGAGACCAGCGCCAGCGCCGGGCTGATCTGGCACTGGGCAACCGGACAAAGGGCTTTTGCCAACGTCGCGACTGCCTTCGAGACACCCACCTTCACCGAGTTCGCGAACCCCGCCGGTACCGGTGGCTTCAACCCCGATCTGGAACCCCAGTACGCGCGCGCATTCGAGATCGGAATGCGCGGCGAGACCGGAATACTGGCCTACGACGTGACCGCGCACGTCACCCGGGTGCGCGACGAGTTGGTGCCCTTTCAACTTGACCCTGATGGCGATGGTCG
>PUOZ01000065.1 GCA_003553165.1 Thioalkalivibrio sp. | reverse complement strand
CTGCCGCGTGTTGCGTTCCGCCAGGTTCTTCTGGCGGTCGAGATGCAGCAGATCATCGAGCGAAGGCAGTTGCATGCGCTGGATGGGACGAAAGCCGCGGTCGGCATCGAAGGCCCAGGCCTGGTGGCGACCCGAGGGGGCGGCGCCGAACTGAGGGAAGGCGCGCTCCAGGGCGGCGGCGATGCGCTTGATGGGGTGGTTCATTTTGGACCCAGCCGCAGGCGGTGCAGTTTGCGCCACAGCGTGGTGCGGTCCATGCCCAGGCTGCGGGCGGCCTGTGACCGGTTGCCGTTGTGCGCCGCCAGGGCCGCGCGCAGCGTCTCGCGTTCCCGCTCTTCCTCCGGGGAGAACGGAGCAGGCGCTTCGCTTTGGAAGAGGTCAGGATCGAGGAACGTGTTCGACAAGGATCCCTCCTGGTGACTGGACAGGGCTGCGCCGATCTCCGCCTCGCCCAGACGGTTGCCGGGAGAGGCTCCCAGGCGCAGGGCTTCGAGCCGGTTGCGCAGTTCGCGGAAATTACCGGGCCAGGGGTGCTCGTGCAGGCGGCGGCGGCCGGCCTCGGTGATCGCGATGCGGGTGTGTGCGGACCACTGTTCCACGATCGTATCGAGGTCACCCGGACGTTCGCGCAGCGGCGGCAACAGGACAGTGATAGCCGCGAGCCGGTAATAGAGATCGGCACGAAATCCGCCGTCGGCAACGCGCCGGCGGAGGTCCAGGCTGGATGTCGAGATGATGTTCGCGTCCAGACGGCGGACACGGTTCTCCCCCATCCGTTCGAAACGGCCCTCGCTGAGCGCCCGCTGCAGGACTCCCTGCAGATGCGGCGACATGGCATTCACCTCGTCCAGTAGCAGAGTCCCCCCTGCGGCCGTCTCCAGACGCCCCGGGCGCTCGGCACTGGCACCCGGAAATGCCCCGCGGGCATGTCCGAAGAGTTCGGACTCCATCGTGAGTTCAGGGAGGGTGGCGCAGTGCACATCGATAAACGGACCAGTGCCACGCCGGCCGGAGGCGTGCAGCGTTTGCGCCAGCAGGCTCTTCCCGGTTCCCGTCTCGCCGAGTAGCAGCAGTCTCGTCCCGGCCGAGGCCGCGCGAAGGGCGTGATCCAGCCGCGCCTGGCAATGGGCGTCCGCCGATTGCAGCGGTGAGCCCGGCGTGAACCCGCCGGGATCGGCGGCGATGTCGGTAGCAGCGAGATCAGGGAGGATGGTCACGAGCCGGAGCTGCCGTTCGTCCGCGGGCAGTGGCAACGCGCTGCTGGTGATCCGCACCGGTATCGGCGGATCATGGAAATCCAGCTCCGTCCGGAAATCCAGTGCCCGCCAGCGCGGACGGCCGACCGCATCCTGTTCGCCGGCGGCAATGGCGGCCCGGATCAGCAGGCGTTGCAGGTTGACCGGGCCCAAGCGGAGGGTGGACTCGAAACGGGTGCCCCGGGGCTGGTCGAGCAGTTCAACTAGGGCCGTATTGTGTGTGACAATGCGACCCTGATCATCGATGATCAGGACCCCGTCACGATTGGGTTGTATCAGGCTGCGGGCCAGTTCGACGAGCGTTTCGGCGTTCATGGCGGGAATCCGGCGGGTTTTTGCAACAGGATGCCAGAAGTGTTGCAACGGTTCCACGGGGACTCTTAACCCGCTGTTTCAGTTCGTCATCAATCGGTTTTCCCGCCCGCTGAAGGGAACTAATGTTGCAACGGATCTCACTAATTTACGAGCGCCTTCGCAGATCTTCGAGGCCGGTATTGGTGAATGAGAATCGCACGCATCGGGGCTGTTTCATGGGGCCTTGGCGGGACCGTGCCCCCCTCGGCGCGAACACACGGAGGCCGTGTGTTGTGGTAAAAAGGGAGGGTTGTTCGGGTCGGATGCCTGTACCGGGGTGCTGTTCGGTCTGCAGACGGATTGGCCAGTCCCTACACTTAGAACCAACGACATGAAGAAGACGATGACTCCAACCAGAGTGTTCCTGGCTGCCCTGGCTGCAGCAGTCCTTTTATTCGCGGGCACGTCGGGGGCCCAGTTCAGCAGGGTCATCGCGGTCGAGGCCGCGACCGCGGGGGACCAGACCATCAGCGGGACGGTGGTGCCGTTCCGCGAGGTGACGCTGACCGCGCAGATCGGGGGGCGCGTCACCCTGGTCGCTGGCGCCGAGGGCGACTTCTTCGATCGGGACGAGGTGCTGGTCGCGATCAGTGACGAGCGCCTGGCCGCGCAGCGCCAGGCGGCGATCGCGGACCTGCGCTCGGCCGAGGCGTCCCTGCGCGAGGCCCAGATGCAGTTCGGGCGTGAAGTCGCGGCGCCGCGTAGCCGGGACATTGGCCAGATGCCCGGGATGGGCATTCCTTCCATGTTCGACCAGCTGATCACCCGTCCGGCCGGCGCCATCGCCGGCCTTGGAGCTCCCTCGGTCGAGCGTCATGCCGACCTCTTCTCCCGCCAGGTCGGCATCGACCAGGCGAGTTCGCGCTGGCACCAGGCGCGTTCGCGGCTCGAGGAGATCGATTCGGCGATCCGCGATACGCGCTCGGTGGCGCCGTTCTCGGGGTTGATCATGCGCAAGCATGTGGAGGAAGGCGATACCGTGCAGCCGGGACATCCCCTGGTGACCTTCGGTCATGTCGAATTCCTGCGGGTGGAGGCGGATATTCCGGCGCGCCTGGTGGGCCGACTGGCCATTGGGGACATGGTGCGGGTGACCCTCGATGTGGGCAAAACGGAAGTCGACGCCCGCGTGGCCCAGATCTTCCCGATCGCGGATCCGCAGCGGCACACCGTAACGGTCAAGTTCGATTTGCCGCGGGGCGTTCCCGGCGGGCCTGGCATGTATGCGGACGTGCACATTCCCGGCACCCAGACCAGTCCCGGGGTGGTGCGTATCCCGCTCTCGGCGATCGTGCCGGGGGGTGCCCTGCCACGCGTTGCGGTCGTGGAGGCCGATGGAACCACACGTGTGCGGATGATTCGGCTTG